>JANLWZ010000120.1:0-5379 GCA_031364865.1 Elusimicrobiota bacterium | reverse complement strand
TTCTTGGCGGATTCCGGTTGGGGTGGGGGGCCCCGCCATACGTCGGGCGGGGGGAACCACGGGAGGGTTCCCCTATAGCGATGTCGGGATTCGCTCGAAACCCCTGCCCCGAGCGCTTACATTCGGCTGGGTCGATTAGGTCTGTATCTATTTTGCTTAGGACGTTGCGCGCCTTCGTCGTCTAATTCGTAGAAAAATTCCATGTTGTTCACCCGGACGGTGTTGCCCGGCTCAGCGCCCTGGCGGATGATTTCTCTTTCCACACCCATCTTCTTCAAAATGTTCATGAAGCGCCGCGCGCCCTCTTCCTGATTGAAGTTCGTCATGGCGGCGAGCTTCTCTACCTTGGCGCCTTTGACAATAAAGACCGGCCCTTCGTCTTCCCGGTCTTGTCGCTCCACAACAAAGTCAAGCTCGACCACAAACCGGAATGCCTCTTCTTCCTCTGGCTCTTCTTCTTTGGGCGCGGGCTTGGCGACTTCTTTGGCCGCATACGCAAGCAGCGGATCGACGCCCGCACCGGTCGCCGCTGAAATCGGATAGATCTTGGTTCGCTTGAGCTTCTTCTTCAAAGCCTCCAGCGCCTCCTCCGCGCCTGTCGTGTCCATTTTGTTCGCGAGGAGAATAATGGGTTTCTTCAGGAGCTTGGGCGAATAGGCTTTGAGCTCGGCTTCGATCATCTTGATCGATTCGTACGGATCTCTGCCATCAAAACCCGACATATCCACGAGGTGGAAAAGGATTCGCGTGCGCTCAATATGTCTGAGGAAGTCATGTCCGAGGCCTTTGCCGGAATGCGCGCCTTCGATGAGACCCGGGATGTCGGCGAGAACGAGCTGCGCACCGTGCCACTCCGCCACACCGAGATTCGGATTGAGCGTCGTAAAGGGATAAGCCGCGATCTTCGGTCTCGCGCTCGTCAGCCGCGAAAGCAGTGTCGATTTTCCGGCGTTGGGCGCGCCAATCAGCCCGACATCCGCGAGGAGCTTGAGTTCAAGATCCAGCGACAAGGCTTCCCCAGGCTCGCCTTTTTCCGAGATCTTGGGCGCCGTGACCCGCTGCGTTTTAAAGGAAGCGTTGCCTCGTCCGCCGCGTCCGCCTTTGGCCACGATAAATTGTGCGCCTGGCTCATTGAGATCACAGAGAATTTTTCCGTCATTTTTGACGAGAGTCCCCGTAGGCACGTACACGAGCAGGTCTTCAGCGCCTCGGCCTGACTTGTTCGAGCCTGAGCCCGGGTCGCCTTCGGTCGCGTGAAAATAGGGTTTGTAGGTGAGGTCTAAGAGGGATTTCTTTTGCGGATCAGACACGAGGATGACATTGCCGCCACGGCCGCCGTTGCCGCCGTCCGGGCCGCCGAAGGGAACGAACTTCTCGCGCCGGAAAGACATCGCGCCGTTGCCGCCCGTACCGCCGCGGACGTCGATGCGGATATGGTCGACAAAAAGCGAACGATCACGAGATTCTGAGAGCATAAATTTGAGAGGCGGCTAACCGGAGCTGCGGCAGTCCAGTGGGGCGGTATTCCAGAAAGGCAGCGAGTGGAAGTTTTATAAGAGTACCTATCGCCGCAGTTCTGGAACGCCGATTTTCTGGTATGCCGCCGTTCTGGAATGCCGCCGTTCGGCTTAGTTAGCTGTGGGGTAAACGGAAACCTGTTTTTTGCCCTTGGATTTCCATTCAAACTTCACGACACCGTTGATGCGCGAGAAGAGTGTGTCGTCAGATCCCATCTTGACGTTTAAGCCGGGGAAGAACTTCGTGCCGCGCTGGCGGATGATGATCGCTCCTGCCGTGATCTTTTCTCCGCCATAGCATTTCACGCCAAGGCGCTGGCCTTTGGAATCACGTCCGTTATTAGAACTGCCTTGGGATTTTGTAGAAGCCATGGGATTTCTCTCTTAAGCGGAAATGGATTTAATGACCAGCTCGGTGTAATTCTGACGATGACCTTGGGTCTTTTTGTAGGTCTTCTTCGAGCGCTTTTTGAAAACGATGATCTTTGGCCCGCGATCATGCTTCGTGACGGTCGCTACGACTTTCGCGCCCGCAACGGTGGGCTTGCCGACTTGAATGCCCTGATCGGTCGAGATAAAAAGCACCTTCTCCAAGGTGATGTCCCCGCCTTTTTCAAAAGGAAGAGTTTCGACCTCAAGGCGGGTGCCTTGTTCAACGCGGTATTGCTTACCGCCGGTTTCGATGATCGCGTAAGTGTTCATGAGTAAAAACGAGTCGAGATAGTATCAGTTTCGACCCCCTTTATTCAATCAGAATCCGGTACTCTTCCCAGGGCAGATTGGAGTCTGCTGATGGAATCAGCTTGTGTTTAATAGCGTTTTCGAGCCTCGACTTGCGCTCGTTCACGTATTCATACACCTGCGGATTCAGCGAGAGCTTGATCACATTGCCGTGACGTCCCTGCGTCATGTTGAGGATATCGCGTTTGATGCGGATGTACATGGACTCCTGCGAAAGAACGCGTCCCGAGGCATGACATTGAGGACATTCGTCGCCCAAAAGCGCGAAGAGCGACTCGCGCTTGCGTTCGCGCGTCATTTCGATGAGTCCCAGACGCGTGATCGGCAGGATCTTGATCTTCGCGCGGTCATCGCGGGTGCAATCGGCCAGAACTTCCGTGACCTTTTGACGATTGCGGGCGTGGCGCATATCGATGAAGTCGATGACGATGATGCCGCCGATGTTGCGAAGCCTGAGCTGCCGCCCCACTTCTTTGGCGGCTTCGACGTTCGTGGCCGTCACCGTTTCTTCCTGCGACTTCTTGCCGGTGAATTTGCCGGTGTTCACATCGATCGCACAAAGGCCTTCGGCCTCCTGGATGATGATGTAGCCGCCGGAGGGTAGATCGACGCGTGCCGATCGCAGTTTTTCAATCGCTTTTTCAATATGGAACGCCTCAAAGAGCGGCGTGCGCCCTTCGTAGAGTTTGACGCGGCTCTTCAGTTCCGGACTGATGTTGTCCAGGAAGTCCATGAGGTCGCGGAACTCGCTCTTCGAGTCCACCAGAAAGATCGACGTGTTTTCGGTGAAGACGTCTCTCACGGTCTGGAACACGAGTCCCAGGTCGCGGTGCACGAGCGCAGGAGCTTGCGACGACTCATAACGCTTCTGGACAGAGTCCCAGAGGCGAATGAGGTAAGCCATTTCGCGGCGCAGCGCTTCTTCTTCGGCGCCTTCGGCTTCCGTGCGGATGATGACGCCGCCCTTTTCGGGCGCGCAGCTTTCGATGATGCTGCGCAAGCGTTCACGCTCCGTACGTTCTTCGATATTCTTCGACACCCCGAGATGTTCCGCCTGCGGCATGTACACAAGGAACCTGCCGGGAAGCGAAATATCCATCGTGACCTTCACGCCTTTGGTACCGATCGCTTCTTTGGCCACCTGCAGCATGATCACTTCGTTGCGCGCGATCATCTTCTCAATCGCCGAGGAAGGATGATGTCCTTCCGTGGGAATGACATCCGACACGTACAAGTAAGCATTCTTCTCCAGGCCGATGTTCACGAATGCCGAGGAAATACCGGGCAGGACGTTTTCGATCTTGCCCTTGTAGATGTTCCCGACTATCTTTTCGGACTCGGAGCGCTCGATCAAGAGCTCAATGAGGAGATTGTTCTCGAGGACCGCCACGCGGCTTTCTTCCGGTGAACAGTTCACCAAGATTTCGCGTTTAACGTCCTTCATGCTCGTGTGCGGTCGATGACGCGACTCGATGAAAGCGCGCTGGCGATCACGACCGTGGCCGTGCCCGCCGCCTCTGCCTCCATGTCCGTCTCTGCCTCCACGTGGGTCGCGGCGGCCGCCATGCGACTCGCGGCCCTGGCCACCCTGCGGCCGCCCGCGAGGAATCGGCATCGCCTCGATCTCTTCCCTGGGATTTTCGTCCCTAGGCTCGATCACGGTCTCTTCGTTTAAATCGTCGACGATCTCCAAGCCATCATCGGCCGGGATCTCCTGCCGCACTTCTGGCGGCACTTCGCGCGGCATGTTGCGTACGGCATCCTGCGGCTCGTGCGAGGCTTGCGCCGGCTCCGAAGACAGCACAGGCTGTTGTTCCTTACCTTTTAAATCATCCATTAGTAGATATACCTCCTGAAATTAACGCTTTGTAATAGGCCGACCGCTACAAGCGCGCTGAGCATGTGCGATCCGCCGTACGACACAAAAGGAAGTGCGACGCCGGTGACTGGTAAAAGCCCCAGCGTCATTCCCATGTTCATGACTCCCTGAAAACAGAATAGGCATGCGATGCCTACTGCAATAAGTGAGCCAAATCGGTCCTGCGATTCCGTCGCGATCACCAGCGCGCGCCACACGAGCACTCCAAAGGCAATGAGGATCACGGTGGACCACACAAAGCCCATTTCTTCGCCGATGACGGAATAAATAAAGTCGGTGTGCTTCTCGGGCAGAAATCCCAGCTGCGTCTGCGACCCTGAGAAGAGACCTTTGCCGAAGAGGCGTCCTGAGCCGATGGCGATCTGCGACTGCACGATATGGTATCCGGCGCCGAGCGGGTCAAAGCCCGGGCTGATGAAAACCGCGAGGCGCTTCCGCTGAAAGTCCTTGATGAAGTAAAGGACGATGTGCGCTGTATAAACGCCGAGCGCGACGATGACCGAGAGCAGCGCCGGATACTGCCACGGCAGACGGATCTGCATTTTGCGGATGAACCACCAGAGCGCAAAGATGAGCGCGGTCGTCAAAAACAAAAGCTCGATGCCCGACCGCGCGCCCGAGGCGCTCGCCACGAGAAAGTTCGCGATGGGATGGTGCTGCAAAAGCTGCGGCTGCATCGAAAAGAACGTCGAGATGAGCGGCAGGCCGACGGCCACGCTGCAGTAAAACAAGATGGCCAATAAGTAAATCGACGGCACGCCCGCAAAATAGAGCATGCTGAGCATGAGAGGCGCGTAGACGAGCGTCCCGCCAAGATAAGGTTCTTTGAGGATCAGCAGCATGTGCACGGCCCCAAGACCAAAGACTGTCGCCATCCACCGGATCGGCTGCATCTCTTTCTCCGGCCTGTCGAGAATCGCCGCCACGACCAAGATGAAACCGATGCGTGCTGCTTCGACCGGTTCAAAGGAGAGCGGCCCCATCCTGATCCAGCTCTTGGCGCCGTTGATCCGGGCTCCGATCACGAGCACTAAAAGCAGAATGAAAACCGTGAAGCCATAGATGACAGACGGATACGCGCGGAAGATCTGATAGTTCAAGCTGCTCAGCACGAACACGGCGATCATTCCCAAACCCAGAGCAAAAAGCTGCTTCGTCACATAGCGCATGGCGTTGCCGGAAGGGTTCACGGCCGAATACATGGCGATAAAGCCAACCGTCGCCAGCACGGCCGCGGCCGCC
>JANLWZ010000101.1:0-8251 GCA_031364865.1 Elusimicrobiota bacterium | reverse complement strand
GATATGGCCGAGAAACAGGCGCGCCTGGGTGCCGTGACCGGCGATGTGGGGCTTCTGTCGCAGGGCGCGCCGGAATGGATTGAGGCGCACGAGGGCCTGCCGCTCGAATCCGGTGATCAGATCAGGACGGGCGAAGACGGTAAGGTTGAACTCATCGTTGGGGAATTCGCGCTTTGGACGCTGGAGCCTGAAACACATTTTGTAGTGGATCATCTTCAAACGCATACGGGGCGGTTTCATCTCTCATCAGGAACTCTTGTAGGCTCGGTCGATTCTGCCGCGGCTATCGGTAAACCCCAAGTCTGGGAGCTGAACACGCCGGTCGCCGTGGTAGCGATCCGCGGAACCCAATTTGTGCTCTCTTTCTCCCGTGACGAAGGCTCCCATCTCGGGGTTTTTGAAGGGGAAGTCGAAATGCAGCAGGCCGAGACCGCAGAAGGTCCGGGCGAAATCATGCGCGTGCGAGCTGGAGAAGAAATTTTAGCGCCGCGCGGCAAGCCGATGCGGCTCTTAAAATAGATGAGCCGGCCCATGCAGCATTTTTCCGATAGGCGCACGAAAGCGTGGCGCCGTCACCTTGCCATCCGCAACACCTGGACGGCCTTCACCCCTTCGGTACGTACGGATTTGCGCAAAAAATTTGTCGCGCCGCCTCCCAAACGCAGCCAACGCCCTCCGCAAAAGCGACCACCGCCTCGTTCACCCCAGCAGCGGCGCCGCACCGCGCCATAAAATTCCTGTTGTAATATCGCACTGTTCCCTCTAAACTCCGAACGTCCTATGCCGCTTGCTGAATCAGATCTTCTCCGCATTATTGAAGCGACGCGTGCGATCGCTTCCACGCTGCGTTTATCAGAACTCCTGGCGACCGTCGTCAAGCTCGCCAGCGAAGTCGTCCATGCTGAGGCCGGATCTCTTCTTCTGATGGATCAATCCAGTGGGGAGCTCTACTTTGACGTTGCTCTCGGCGATAAAGGTGGAGCGCTGCAACAGATTCGTCTTAAAAAGGGCGAAGGCATTGCCGGCTGGGTCGCCGATAACCGCAAGCCCGCTGTCGTGAACGACGTCGCGAACGATCCCCGCTGGACTCAGAAAGCCGATAAGAAAACTAAATTTCAAACACGCGCCATTCTGGCGGTTCCGATGCTCATGAAAGACAAGCTCATTGGCGTGATGGAAGCCATCAATCACGCCGATGGATCGCCTTTTACGGATCAGGACGTGCAGATGCTGGAAACCTTTGCCGCTCAAGCCGCGATCGCTATTGAGAATGCCAGGCTCTTCGAATCCATCCGCCAGGAACGCGAGAAAATGTCGACGATCCTCGGAGAAATGGCAGAAGGCGCGCTCCTCTTGGAGCCTTCGGGCATCATCGTGCTGGGAAATCCTGCCGCCCATAGGCTCCTGGGACAAAACAAGCTGGAAGCGATGGCCTGGCAATCGATTGAGAAAGTCTTTGAGGTCAAGCCAGCGTGGTCGGACGTGCCCAAATTAGGCGGCGCCTGCGGCATTGAGATCAACCGCAAAGGAGATCTTCCGTTGATCCTTTCCGGCGTCATCAATCAGGTCTGCAACGATCGTGGGGTGGTTACCGGCTATCTGGTCGTTTTTTCCAACGTGACCGAAGAGCGGCGTGAAGCGCAGCTCAAGAAAAATTTTCTGGCGCTCGTGTCGCACAAACTGAAAACGCCGCTTGTCGCGATCCGTGGCTTTACGCCGATGCTTCTGGAAAAGCCCGAAGAACTGACCTCCTTTCAGAAAACAGCCCTGGAAACGATCGACCGGAACAGTCAGCAGCTCGCCAATCTCGTCGAAAAGATCGTCTGGTTCGCCGCGCTGGAAGGCGAATCGATGGAACTCACACGCAAACCCTATACGGTCGCCTCGCTCATCGACATGGCGCTTTCTGATTTGGCCTCTTATCTGCGCACGATCGAAGCCGATATTCAACGGGACGACAGTATCAACCAGTTGCCGATGCTCAATCTCGACAAGATCTGGATGAAAGAAGTCTTTCGCAACATCATCGAAAACTCCGTCAAATTTAATTCACGGACGCCGCGGGTGCTGCGCCTCTCGGCGCGGATGAAAGAGAAGAATGTGGAGGTCCTTTTTACCGATAACGGCCCGGGGATTCCGTCCGAAGAGCGCGAAAAGATCTTCAACAAGTTCTACCAGATCGAAGGCAGTTTCACCGGCCAGGTGCAGGGCATGGGATTGGGGCTTGCGCTGGTGAAGCGCGTCGTCGAAGAACACGGCGGCCGCTCCTACGTAGAGTCTGAATTCGGCAAAGGCAGTACCTTCATCGTTCGCCTCCCACTGCAGTAAGTTACAATTTGGCCGTCAATGACGGTCTCCAGTCCAACATCGACAGATTTCTCCTCCATCCTTCAGTTCGGTACGTACGCCGACCTTTATTGGGAGGACGTACGTTCGCTCGTCCTGCGTTGGGAAGACGGAAAAATTGAGCGCCTGACTCAGAATAGAGATTGCGGCGCCGGCCTCCGCGCGCTGCAGGGCGAAGAATGCCGCTACGCGAGCGTTGACCAGCCTTCATCAGCAGACTTGGAGCGCTGGGCGTCGGAACTTCGCAAAGGAAAAGCGGCCAACGCTGCCTCTGTTTTTAAACCCAAGGTCGTTCGTGTCTCATCCGACGTTTCCGTCGACGAAAAAGTCAAGCTCCTCCAGAATTGTTATGAGGCCGCCAAGCGCCCTGGCGTGCGCCAGATTTCAATTTCCTATGGAGAAACGGAAAAGCATGTCCGCATCTGGACGTCCGATGGCTCTATCACTGAAGAATGGCGGCCCGTCCTCACGTTTTCCATCTCGGTCGTCGCTGAAAAAGATGGAGTTCTCCAGACGGCCTACGACGCGGTCAGCGCTTCGGCAGGTTTTGAATATTTTGAGCGCGTGAATATGGTGAAGCTCTCCAAAAAAGTGGCCGAGCGCGCCGTCTCGCGGCTTCAGGCGCCGGATGCTCCGCTCGGAGAAATGCCGGTCATCATCGCCGCAGAAGCAGGCGGTACGCTCATCCACGAAGCGATCGGTCACCCTTTAGAAGCGGACGCCGTGCAAAAAGGCGTCTCGCCGATGTACAAGGGAGCCGTGGGTAAGGTGGTGGGTAACGAAAAGGTCAGCGTGCTCGAAGATCCAACGATGGCGGGCCAGCGCGGCTTTTATGCTTTTGATGATGAAGGGATCCCTTCGCAGCGCGCGGTACTCGTCGATCAAGGAGTGCTGAAAACGTATATCTACGACAGGCAAACGGCGAAAAAGGACCGCGTGGTATCGAACGGCCATGGGCGGCGTGAGTCATATAAACATCGGCCGATACCGCGGATGGCCAACACGTTTGTGGCTCCAGGTCCAGATGATCCGGCGATGATCTTAAAATCCGTACAGAATGGATTTCTGGTAACGAAAATGGGCGGGGGACAAGTCGAGCCGGCGACAGGGGACTTTGTCTTTGAAGTGGAAGAAGGATTTGTCATCAAAAATGGTCATGTTGGACCTCTCACCAAGTCCGCCAACCTGTTGGGCAACGGCCCGCAAGTTTTGAAAAATATCGATCTCGTCGGCTCCGACATGGGATGGTCTGTGGGCACCTGTGGAAAAGATGGCCAAGGCGCGCCCGTATCCGATGGATTACCTACCTTACGCATTCCCAAAGGTGTTGTCGTCGGCGGCATTGCTGGTTAGTTAAAAACACTTAAAACATAGCGAAATCTATTGCAAATCCGATCATCCAGCCCTAGGCTTGATCGTGCTTCCCTATTACATGCGCGCGCGCGCGTTCTTAAAAAAATTTGCAGTCCTCCTTTGGATGCTGCTACTTCTGCCCGCGATCACTCAGGCTGCGGCGTTTACTTCCGCGCAAACGGGAACCTTTAATATTGGTACGACGTGGGGCAATGGTTGCGCCGCAGCATGCACACAGGGTGTTCACTTCCCGGGTTCTGTCGATACCATGACCATTCAAAATGGGCACGTTGTGACTGTAACAGCAACGCCTGCACAAGCTGTATCGAGTATTACAGTCAACTTGGGCGGCACACTCGCCGTCAATAACACTTTTACACTGACTGGCAACGGAAGCTATTTGAATAACGGCATCACGAGCGACGCCGGCAGCTTAACGCTCACGGGCATCGGTATGTCGATCGATGGTACAGGTACAAATTCGATGACCGGTCTGACGACACTGACGAACAACAAGACTGTACAGGCCACCGCCAATCTTTCCTTCGCCGGCGCTCTGACCATTTCCGCAGGAACCGTCACGAACAATGGAACACTTTCCATAACAGGGACAACGACAGTGACCGGGGCCATGACCAACAATGGCACCGTCAGCACGTTGGGGACGCTCACAGGCGCAGGCACCTGGACACAAGGCGCCAATTCCATGTTGAACGCCAGCGGCGCGGCGGGCAACGCCATGAATGTGACGAACACCAGCTTTTCCGTTAGTTCCAACACGGTGAACTACGCCTTAGGCGGCGCGCAAACATGTAAAAACACTCAGTATTACAACCTTCAGTTCACCGGCACCGGCGCAAAGACATGTACTACGTTTACCTCTCCCATCCTTGGGAATATCCTGATGGATGGTACTGCCACCTGGGTGCTGGGATCTTCTGTCACCGTCAATGGCGGACTTCTCCTCAGCAGCGGCTCACTGACCACGGGTGCCTTTCAGTTCTGGGTGAGCGGTGCATCCCTACTTTCCGGAGGAACGGTGTCCCTGGCGAGCAACACTGGCTTGAAAGTCCTGGTAGGTCAGGTTTCGGTAAGCGGCGCGGCGCTCAGTGGCGCCAGCACCGTCATCAACCTCCGCGGCGGAATTGCGCAGTCGGGCGGCAGTGTCGCCTTTGCAGGCATCACTACGTTCGCGGCGACGCAAGCCTTAAGCGGGACGGTCAATCTCAGTACCTCTTCCATTCTCACAGGGGCAACGCTGACCAACAACGGCACGATCATTAATCTTGGATCGATGACCGTTATCGGCACGCTGACGAATAACGGGACGGCGACCATCGGCAACACGCTGACGGGTGGCGGTACCTGGAATCAGGGAGCCGATTCCATTTTGAATGCCTATGGCGCCACGACCAACGCCATCGCGGTGACCAACACCAGTTTTGCCGTGAGTTCCAACACAGTGAATTTTGCGCTTGGCGGCGCGCAGACCTGTAAAAATACCCAGTACTACAATTTAGTCTTCAGCGGCAGCGGCGCTAAAACATGTACGACGTTCACCTCACCCATACTGGCGGATCTCTCGGTTGTTGGCACGGTCACGTGGACGGTGGGGTCATCGATTACTGTTAACGGCTTGTTCAGTGTGGCTGGCGGAACTTTGACCACGGCCGGTTTTGCTTTCTGGGTGACAGGTCCGACTGTGATCAACACGGGCGGCCTCACCTTGACGAACGCGGTAGGGAACAAAACATTTCTGGGGTTGGTGACGGTCAGCGCCGGCACACTTAGCGGCGCGAGCACCGCGATCGTGTTTCGCGGAGGCATCTCTCAAAACACTTCGGGCAATGTGGCCATCACGGGCACGGCGACGTTCGACACGAACAATCAGGCGCTCGGTGGAACGCAGAGCATCACGACTCTCACGGTCGCTGCCGGCATCACACTCACCAACAACGGCACATTGACAACGCCGGGGGTCTTCACGGTCACGGGGTCATTCACAAATAATGGGACCGTCAATGCCAGCAGTACTCTGACAGGTGCTGGTTCCTGGACCCAAGGCGCTGATTCAATTTTGAACGCTTCTGGCGCTGCCGCCAACGCTATGGCGGTGACTACCGTTGATTTCGCGTCCAGTTCAAACACTGTGAACTACCCACTTGCCGGCGTCCAGACGTGCAAAGACGCTCAATACTACCACCTCATTTTTGCCGGCAGCGGCGCCAAGACGTGCACGGTTCCCGCTTCTCCCATTTTGGGAAACGTCAACATCAACGGAACAAGCGTCTGGACCTTAGGTTCAGACGTGGGCATCAATGGGAATTTTGTGCTCAACGGCGGCACGATGATTATCAACAGCAGCAACTTCCACGTGGACCTGGCAGGGGATCTGCAGCTCAACAGCGGCTCTTTCACAGTCAATCGAAGTACGGTGGTGTTGACGGGTTCTTCCGCGCAGACCATCGCCAGCGGGGGCCGCCCCTTCTGGGTGCTCATCGATTCGAATACGTCCAGCGGCGGCGTGACCTTCGCGTCCAGTTTTACGGCGAATACGCTGACGATCAACCGTGGCCCGCTTGCGAATGGGACCACGGTCTACTTTAACGCTTTTTCCACCTTTACGATCACGACGTTATCGCTGCAGGGTGCCAGCGGAAAAATGATCTTTCTCCGTTCTTCGATCGATGGCTCGCCGTGGTTTCTCAACAATACAGTGAACAGTTCCGGTGCTTACGTCTTTGCCAAAGATTCCAGCGCCCGTTCGGGACAACTCGTCAACGTCAATGGCGGCGGGAGCCAGAACGGAGGCAACAATTTTAACTGGAACTTCGGCCTGGGAGTGCTTAGGACCTGGTGGGGCACAACCAATACGATCTGGACGAACGGCCTGAACTGGGATACAGGTGTTCCCGGAGTCGAGGATTCAGCCCTCATTGTATCGACGGCGAGCAACATGCCGGCTTTGACTGCTTCCATTACCATCTCCAGCCTGACGATCAACGCTGACGCTGCCATGACACTGAGTGGCAATCGCGTGACGTTGTCTAGCTTTACGAACGCCGGAACCCTCGTGATGGTGGGAACCGAAGCCATCACGAGCGCTCCCAGCAACGTATCAGGCTCGACGGTCACCCTCAATAGCGCCGGCACATCCATCGTTCTTTCTACGTGGGTCTACAGTAACCTGAATGTGAGCGGCAGTGGAACTTTTAACATTGCCGGCGGCTCTGTCACCGTCTCAGAGAATGTGACGCTCGCCGCAGGCACCTTGGATGCCACGACCAATAACTATGGGATAGGCATCGGCGGCAATTGGAACAATTCGGCCGGCGTGTTCACGGCGCGCTCCAGCACCATCACGTTTACCGCAGGCACAACCGGGAAAACCATTCGCAGCCGCGGATTTCCTTTTGCATCCATTGAATTTGCAGGCGCGGGCGGCGGCTATTGGACGCTGATCGATTCTATGACGATGACCTCCACCATGACGTTGACGGCTGGGACGCTCGACACCTCTTCAAGTAACTTGGGCATCTCGGTGGGCGGAAGCTGGTATCTCACAGGAGCTACGTTTGTTGTGAACACAAGCACCGTCGTGCTGACAGCGGGAACGACGCAGCAGATCGAAACGTCAGGGTCGCCTTTCTACAATCTGCAATTGAACGGCGCTGGTACATGGGTGCTGCAGGATTCCATGACCGTGACATCTTCCATGACGCTCACCGCAGGAACACTGGATGCTTCCGCTTCCAATTGCGCTGGTGACTCCTGCACTATTCAGGTCGGCGGCAGCTGGCAAAATACCGCCGGAAGATTTATCAGCAACACCAGCACGGTCACTTTCTCGGGAACTGGCGCTGCCAATGTACTGCGTAGCCGAGGTTTTCCTTTCTTTAACATTCAGCTGACTGGTGCTGGCACCTGGGTGATGGCGGATTCGATGACGGTGACGTCGACGGTCACCCTCTCAGCAGGCACACTGGATCCTGGCGTCACAAATCTGGCCATCGGCGTCGGCGGCAGCTGGTGGAATACCGGCGGATTCTTCACGACACGCACGAGCACGATCAGCTTCAATGCATCGAACCCTCAGTCTATCCAGACGAGAGGCTTTCCATTCCGAATCGCGACCTTGGGACCTCTCGGCACGGGCGGCTACTGGACCCTGATCGACTCGATGACGATCTACAGTTCCACGATTCGCGCAGGCAATACACTCAATCTCGATGGATTCGGGCTATCCATCACCAGTTTCACAAATGCCGGCATGCTCCGGCTTCAAAGTCTTGAGCGCGTCACCGGCGCACCCCTCGGTATTGCCGGATCTACCATTACCTATACAGCCACATCAGGTTCTCCTCTAATTTTCTCTACCTGGACCTACCGCAATCTTGAAATCGCTGGCGGAGCCAGTACGATCTTCACTTCGACGGGTCCCTTGACGGTCAATGAATCTCTGACGCTCAATGCCGGCACGCTGAGCATGGCCTCGGTCAACCATACGTTATCGGTCGGCAGCAATTGGATCAACAATGGTGGTGGTTTCACG
>JANLWZ010000063.1:0-1544 GCA_031364865.1 Elusimicrobiota bacterium | reverse complement strand
GGCGTGTTTGCTGCGAGGCGGACTCGAATGGGAGCGGTTTGATTTCGTGCGGTCGGATGACGCTTTGATCCCCAGAGATTTCAATCAGTGGAGCATGTTTCTCGCTTTGGATTTCCGCTTTTCCCGCAAAGACATGATTCGCCTGCAAACACGTCCGGGTGCATATCTGGAAAATGCTAAACCTGACGGAAGAGACATCAATTCCCCTATGGCTCTCGCTTACACGCGCGTGGTCAGCAATGACCTTCAATGGTCCTTAGGGATGAGCATTAATCATTGGCGGAATCATCCTTATACGGGAGGAGGCGGCCTGCGGTGGCGGATCAATGACAGGTGGAGATTAAAAATGATGCTGCCGGAGCCGCAGGTGGAATACAAAGTGCGGAATGGCCTGAATGTGTTTGTCGGAGGCGATTTTCGCGGAGATTCCTTCCGCATGAGTGAAAATTTTGGTTCAAAGCGCGGCCGTCCCGACCTCGATAATGCTTTGGTCGATTATCAGGAACTGCGCGCAAAAGTTGGCTTTTCGTGGCATATTCTGCCTCTGCTCGAATTTAATATGGCGACAGGCTACGTCGTGGATCGCGCGTTCTATTATCACAACAATGGCCTGAAGCTTACGAGCGAACCGAGCCCGTACATCAACGTGGCATTCCAGTGGCTCTTTGAAGTGAATAAGCCCTTGGAAGAACCTTCCGGCGCCGAGATCAAACAGTTCGATACACCCAACCTGGAACGGGTGCTCCCCAACGTTCCGAAGATCTTCAGTAAATAATCCGTAATCATCGCACGGACCACCTTTTCGGTGAACTTCTGAGCGGCTGCGGCTGTGGCGCAGGCACGCCGGATCTTTGGGCGGCCAGTCTGTTCAGCATGGTCTCCAGCACCTCCACCTTTCTTTGCAGGTCGAGGATCCGAGCGTCTCTGTCTTCTATGCTTTGTCTTGCGATGGCCAGTTGGTTCACTAACACTGTGTCTGTGTCTTCAATGTTCATGGCACTTCTCTTTCTGGCGTCCTCATCCTTCCCAGGGTTGGCTTAAAATAAAAAACCCATCCTCGGGGAGGATGGGTGCCTTTGGTTTGGATTCTAGTTAGTCTTTACCGGTTAATCACCCAATCCGAAAGCACCCGTCCGGGGGTAGCTCTTACGAGTTACCCACGTGCAAAGGTGCATCGAAATGGAGAATTTGCCGTTCATGACTGCCACCAGTATAGCCGATCTCCGTCTTAGAATCAAGACCCCAGCGAAAACCTGTTAAAATACAGCTCGAAATGAATAAAGACGATATACAGCCGTTTGAGGCCATCACCGAACCAGGAAAGCTTCTGGCCGAACTGTTCAAGAAATTCGGCAAGCGGGCGGCGATAGCCACGAGCGGGCAGCCCACGGATACGGCGATTGTGGCACTGGCTGTAAAAGCGGGCGTGAAAGCGCCACGCGTCTATACCACCGACACCTACCGCCTTTTTCCAGAGACCTACGACTATTTCAAAACTTTAGAGAAGCTTTTTGGCATTACGATTGAAAAGTTTCTGCCGCCGC
>JANLWZ010000408.1:0-5039 GCA_031364865.1 Elusimicrobiota bacterium | reverse complement strand
GCCAAACCCTTCGAGCGTGCGTGTGCGGATATCGCGCGAAAGCTGATCCCAGATCGTTTCGCGGGCCTCTTCTTCCGTGATCGCGCCCTGGAAGCCGGAGGAAGCAACAAAGTAGCGCAACTCGCCGTTCATGTTGGATTCCGTCCAGAGCGTCAAGTTTTTCACTTTGTCGTAGAAGGACACGTTCACCAGAATCCAAAGTTTGTATTCCGTCGGGACGTGATTGGAGTCATAGCTGAGCGGTTCTAAGATGTAGCGGACGATATCGCCAATGACCACGCCATCGGCCATATCTTCGGTCGTGATCTGATAGCGTCCGTCGCGGTTAAATTCGGATTGAACGGCCAGCGTCAGTTTATCTTCGAGGCCGTATTGCTGTGTTTTGTTGGAAAAAGGACGGACGGCAAGTTTGGCAATGTGCTGAGGGAGAACCTGCGGAGCCGGGTTGTAATAATACTTGGAACATCCCGATATGACAAAAGCAAAGAGCAAAGAGCAAAGAGCAAAAAGAAAGCTGCTTTTTGATATTTGGTTTATGGTTTGATCTTTTTTATTTTTCATTTGATAACGAGGTTGACGAGTTTGTCCGGTACGACGATCGCTTTTACGACGGATTTGCCAGCCAGGAAACTTTTCACTTTTTCATCCGCCAGGGCTTCGCGTTCAAGGACATCTTTGGAGGAGCCTGGCGCCATCTGCAAGCGCGAACGTAGTTTACCATTAATCTGAATGACGATCTCCACGGTGTCTGAGACGAGCCAGGCGGGGTCTGCCTTCGGCCACGACGACTCCGAACAGAGCCCTTTTTCGCCAAGAATTCCCCATAAATCTTCCATGAGATGGGGTGCGACAGGCGAAAGCAATTGCACCACTGCTCGCACTGCTTCCTTTGACGTTGCGTCACCCAACGCAGGATAAAGATAAAGCTCATTCACGAGTTCCATGACTGCGGCAATGGCTGTATTAATCTGGATCTCAATTCCGTAGTCGTTCGTGACCTTTTGGATGGCCCAGTGTGTTTTACGCTTAAGACTTTTTTGCTGTTCTTCGCTAAGAGTTCCCTGAGGTTTGGATTTCGCTACTGTATCGTTAATGAGTCGCCAGACTCGGTTTAGAAATCTCCACGAGCCTTCCACGCCGGCATCCGACCATTCGAGCTGCTTCGTAGGCGGCGCGGCAAAGAGAATGAACATGCGCGCCGTGTCGGCGCCAAACTTCGAGATGATGGCATTGGGATCGACGACATTGCCGCGCGATTTGGACATGGCCGAGCCGCCCAAGGTCACCATGCCTTGCGCCAGGAGCCGATCAAAGGGTTCGTCGCAGGAAACAAGACCGAGTCTTTTCATGGCTTTGTGCCAGAAGCGCGAGTAAATGAGATGCATGCATGCATGTTCGATCCCGCCAATGTACTGATTCACCGGCAGCCAGTTCGCCTTGACCGGATCGAACGGTGCGGTGGAATTTTTCGAATCGCAAAAGCGGGAGTAGTACCAGGAGGAATCTACGAAGGTATCCATCGTGTCGGTTTCGCGCTTGGCCTGTCCTTTGCACTTGGGGCATTTCACGTTCACAAAAGATGCCGAGAGCGCGAGAGGTGATTGGCCCTGTCCTGTAAACTCAACGTCGGTGGGAAGTTTGACCGGTAGTTCTTTCTCCGGAACGGGCACCAGGCCACACCTGGAGCAGTTGATCATCGGGATGGGCGTTCCCCAGTAGCGTTGGCGCGATACCAGCCAATCTCTTAGCTTGAAAGTAACGGTAGGCTTCCCTTGGCTTTTTGCCTTCAGCCATTCGCCCACTTTGCGCTTTCCATCGCTGGAGGGCGTTCCGTTGAATTCTCCCGAATTCATCATGACGCCGTCGGCTTCCATCGCTTTATCGAATTTCGCGACAGGCTTGGCGGGATCACCAATCACTTCGATCACAGGAATTTTGTATTTGGTCGCAAACTCGAAATCGCGCTGATCATGCGCCGGCACCGCCATGATGGCGCCTGTGCCGTAATCCATCAGCACATAATCGGCCACCCAGATCGGCACCGGCTTCTGATGGATGGGATTGATCGCGTTGACGCCGAGGAAAAAGCCGGCCTTCTCGTCGGCCTCCTGTCTTTGACGCTTTCGTTCACGTTGACCTTTGACCAGCGTGTCTAGCTCCGCTGATTTTCCCACTTTGGCGGCGAGTTCTTTGGCGAGTGGATGTTCTGGTGCGATCGCCATAAACGTGGCACCGAAGAGCGTGTCGGGACGTGTGGTAAAGACGGTCAGCTTATCCTGACGTCCTTCAATCGAAAAGTGGACTTCTGCGCCATCGCTGCGGCCAATCCAGTACTGCTGCATCGTGAGAACTTCTTCCGGCCATTTCCCCTTCAGGAGTTCATGGCCTTTGAGAAGCTCTTCGGCAAAATCAGTGATACGGATGAACCATTGTTCGAGTTCTTTCGGCTGGACGACAGAGTCACAGCGCCAGCATTGTCCGGACGCCGAAACTTGTTCATTGGCAAGTACCGTCAGGCAGGAAGGACACCAGTTGACCGAGGCTTTCTTCTTGTACACCCAACCCTTCTCAAAAAACTTGATGAAGAACCATTGGTTCCACTTGTAGTAGGCCTCATCGCATGTCGCAAATTCTCTTTCCCAGTCGTAGGAGATGCCCAGCGCTTTGAGCTGCTCGCGCATGACCGCGATGTTTTGCCTGGTCCATTTTTCCGGGTGGACTTTGTTTTTGATCGCCGCGTTTTCCGCGGGCAGGCCAAAAGCGTCCCAGCCGATCGGATGAAGAACGTTTTTCCCGTTCATGCGCTGATAACGCGCCACAACATCGCCCAGCGTGTAATTGCGGACGTGTCCCATGTGGAGATTTCCGGACGGATAGGGAAACATCTCGAGCGCATAGAAGCGGGGACGGCTGTCCCCATCCTTGGCGACAAAGCTCCGGTTCTTTTCCCAGTGCTTCTGCCATTTCTTCTCGATCTCGTGGACTTCGTAGGTGTTCTTCTGTTCCATTAATGTTTGAGCAGGTAAAACGTTTCCTGATTTCCTTTGCGGCCTTTGACCGCTGAATCCACCGACCCTTCGATGATAAATCCCAACTTTAAAATCTCATCGCGAGCTCTGGAGAGTATGGCGTCGCGGGTTGCTTCATCCTTCACAAAACCACCAGGGACTTCTTTAGGCGTTCCTTCGAACTGGGGTTTCACCATGGCCAGGATGGTCAGACCTTTTGGAAAATTCGTCGAGATAACGGCGAGTATTTTAGCAAGTGAGATGAACGAAACGTCGATGGTGATAAACGTGGGAGATTCGACGAGGATCTTGGGTTCGAGGTAACGGAAGTTGGTTCGCTCAAGGACCTGTACGCGGGGATCTTTCCTCAGACCATAATCGAGCAGGCCGTAGCCCACATCGACTGCTATGACGCGTTTGGCGCCGTCTTTGAGCATGCAGTCCGTGAAACCACCGGTGGAAGAGCCCACATCCATACAGACGAAGCCTGAAACGGACAGATGAAAGTGATCGAGCGCTGCTCGAAGCTTATTTCCGCCGCGCGAGACGAATTTTAATGGATCAGCTGACAGGCTGAAGGGACGGCTGCTTGTTCTTGAGAAACTCAAGCGTGGTCTGAGCGATCTTTTCAGCGGTTAAGCCTACCTGATCGCGCAGGACGTTCTGCGGGCCGTGTTCGATGAACTTGTCCGGAATGCCGATACGGTGGATGTTCACAGCAATGCCTTCCATCGCTTCCATGACCGCGCTGCCGAAACCGCCGGCGAGCACGTGTTCTTCGATCGTGATGAAGTTCGAGGTTTGTCGGGAGAGCTGCATGAGCAGATCCTTGTCGATGGGTTTGACGAAGCGCATGTTCACCACACCGCAGGGGATGCCTTCTTTTTCAACGATGGCCGCGGCTTTGAGCGCCGGATGCACCGTCGCGCCAATCGCCAGAAGATAGACTTCCTGGCCTTGTTTGAGAATGGTGCCTTTTCCGATGGGCAGCACCTTGAAATCGGTATCGAGCTGCACGCCTTCACCAGGACCGCGCGGATAGCGTATGACGCACGGCATAGTGTGATTGAGCGCCGTCTTGAGCATGTGCTGAAGCTCGTTTTCATCCGCCGGCGCCATCACCACCATGTTGGGGATCATGCGGCTGTAAGCAAAGTCGAAGACGCCATGATGTGTCGGGCCGTCTTCGCCAACAAGACCCGCACGATCAAGAGCGAATACCACGGGGAGCTTCTGTAGCGCTACATCGTGCTCCATCTGGTCGAAGCCGCGCTGCATGAAGGTGGAATAGATGGCAGCGACGGGCCGAATGCCTTCGCAGGCCATACCGGCGGCAAAAGTGACGGCATGTTCTTCAGCAAGTCCTACGTCATAGAAACGCGTCGGGAGTTCTTTGCGGAAGAGATCGGTGCCCGTACCTTCAGGCATGGCTGCGGTGATGCAGGCCACGCGCGGATCTTCCTTGGCAAGCTTCACGAGCGCCTGCCCGAACACCTTCTGGTACGCCGGTGGCGTTACCACGTTGGTTTTAAGCATTGTGCCGGTCTTGACATCAAACTTGCCCGGGCCGTGCCATGTATAGGGGTCTTTCTCAGCGTAATCGTAGCCTTTGCCCTTCTTCGTGATGATGTGAAGAAGTACGGGGCCCTTGAGGACTTTGATGTTGTGAAGGATCTCGACGAGACGATCGAGATCGTGACCGTCTACAGGTCCGAAATAGGAAAACCCGAGTTCTTCGAAAAGCATGCCTGGGAAGAGCAGCACGCGCACGCGCTTGGCCACGCGGAGGAGGCCGGCGCCGTAGAATTGGATGCGCTTCAGGAATTTTTCGACTTCGGCTTCGAGCTTCTTGGCCAGGCCGCCGGTGAGCAGCTTCGTGAGGAAAGCGCCGAGCGCGCCCACGCGGTTAGAAATAAACATTTCGTTGTCGTTGAGAATGACGAGGAGATCGGTGCCCACATGACCGGCGTTCTGCAGTCCTTCGAAGGACATACCGCCCGTGATACAGCCATCGCTGACGACCGCGACGAC
>JANLWZ010000346.1:0-1730 GCA_031364865.1 Elusimicrobiota bacterium | reverse complement strand
GCGAAAAGAAATCGCAGCCTATGTGATGGGCAATCTTAGCCGACCAGACACGAACCAAATGATTACGTCTTGCTGGGCGAAACTGTACCGCACCGCACTCATGGACAAGTTTCCCCTGCAAACTACAAGCGAGGGGATGGCGTTCAATTTCAAGTATCTCAGGATGTGCGAGAACGTGAGGTTCATTGATAGCGTCGTGTATCACAACAGGAGGCACGGCGGTTCTCTATCAACGACATTCGACCCCAAAAACAAGTTCGGGTTATTCGGGTTCCTGCAATCGCAGCGGTACGTCAGGACGTTTCTGGATGAATTCGTTGACGACGCCGAGTTGGAAGACGCGCTAGACAAATTCAAGGTCTACCAATCAATGTTGTATTTCATGCGCATTTGCGATAGCGAAGGAAGTAAAGCCAAGGACGTGTTCAACATGCTCTACCCTGACAATGGCGCTTAGTTGTTTTCAAGCAGACGCTCTGGCAACGCTCCTGAAGCCTTGGATGCGTGTGGCGTCTATGGGCTACCCGGATGCCATTGCACCGCTATTCATATTCGAGAAGATGCTTGGTGACAAAGCCGAAGCACTGACGTATCGCGCAGACAGTGAAACTATATGCAAGCGCCACGGTCTGCCGCAGCGTCCGATACCTGACGCGGAATCGTTCTTCTCTCTGATGGGCAGCACGCTGCACGTCTACGATGTCGTCAAGGAGCGCGGCTGCGAGAGAATATGCGACCTGAACGAACGCCTTGACCCTGCACTACGCGCGTTCAACTACGACATCGTGCTTGATGTAGGAACCGCCGAGCATTGCTTCAACATCGCTCAGGCCATGATTAACATGGCTGGCATGGTGAAGATGGGGGGCTACATCATCCATGAGAATCCGTTTTCTCAAGGAAATCATGGTTTTTTTAATCTCAACCCTACATTCTTCGCGGACTTCTACGCGGCAAACGGATTCGAGTTAGTAGAGTGCAAGCTGGTCAACCGCAAGGGGGATTACTGCGAAGTGCCGCATACCAAGCGGTTCCGCGCGATCGGTGAGGAAATGAACGTCTTTACGCTGGCGCGGCGAACGGCGGTACAGAAATTCGTCTACCCTTGCCAGAGCAAGTACGCAGGACTGATCCAACCCGTCGCCGGGGACCGGGCGGAATCCAAGGAGGTTGCACATGGCTGAAGAACAGATGTCGCTCGAAGGAATCCTGAACGACGAGAAACCGGCACCGCGAGAGCCTGTCGCAGCACCGGCCCCAGCGCCGGACAAGGTTGTCGAAGCATCAACCGATGGCGTGACGAATCCAGATCCCGTCGAGAAGCAAATAGCCGAGAGGCCCATTTCCCGCAAGCAGGCCGCGCGGGACAAGGAGCAGCTTGCCCAAGGCCGCGTGCGCGACCCGGAAACAGGCCAGTACACGAAGATCGAGGACAAGCCTGCTGCCGATCCAGCAAAGGCCGCAGAACCAGCTAAACCAACTACCCCTACTGCTGCACCGCAGCAAGAGTTCACCGAGAAGGAGAAGGCGTTTCTCAGGGCGGCTCAGGAGGAACGCGGCAAGCGCCAGGAGCTTGAGAGGCGTCTAGCGGCCATCCAAGCGCAGCCACCTGCCCCTACGGAGGCCCCCAAGACGTTCTGGGACGATCCGGAGGCAGCCCTTAAGGCCCATGAGGACCGCATCAGGGCCGAATCCACCCGTTCCCGCGTAGGCATGGCTGAGTTCACGGC
>JANLWZ010000310.1:0-3730 GCA_031364865.1 Elusimicrobiota bacterium | reverse complement strand
AGTCGGCCATCTCTCCTGGAACATAGACACAGGGCAGCGGGCTTCCAGACACTTCAACGAAATTCACGACAATCTCGTCTCTGGCCTTTCCCTCAGACCAATGGCGGTACAGCCGCTCAATGTCCATGACCTCGAGTTTTACGGTTTTGCCATTTACTTCCCTCGCCTTAAAGAATTTCGCCTTTGCCTGGCGGTCGGTCAGGACGTAAATCCTGATCTGATCGAGATCTGGGTACGACTTCTGAATCGAGACCGCGAGGGTGTAGGCGTCATTAGATTCGTCCATCGTTGCAGCGAGTTCACCTCGGGCGCACTTCGTCAAGAATCGAAGGCACTGCTGCGCCGCAGCCTTGGTCTCAGCATCCGGTATCGACGTCACCGTCTGGGCTGCACTGTAAAGGCTCACGAACAGGTCCAGCTGCTCTTGGTCGTCTGATAGCGCGAACCCGCTCAGAAGCAGCTTCGCATTTCCCACCTTCGACGAATAGTGGCAGACCTCAGGCTCGAAGGTCATGCCCACTTCGGACATGTGCTGCATTACAATCTCGGCGAACACCGACTCTGGGTAGGGGTACGCCTCACCCGAGGCACCCATCCGGGTGTTGATCTCGGCCTGGACTTCAGCTTGCGTTTGACGGAGAAACTCTTCTAGCTCCATACGCGGATGACCTCGAGTCGCTGAAGGGCCTCGTCGAGCCCCACGGCTGGCGCGCTGATCAAATCCAAATCAACATCGTATCGAACGCTCCGAATCTCGACGGGTGCGGATGCACGAGTAATGCGTGGAAAAAGCTCGGATACGGGAAGAACTCTCAATGAAACAGTTGAAAACTTTCGAGTATATCGATCGGCCGCCACATCGATGAATCCAGCATGAAGCAGAAGGGTACCGAATGAACTGAGGGCGGCCGAATCCCCGGCGAGGGAGAGCCGGAGTCGGGCGATGCGCTCCGGTAGAGTCTCGCCAGCAGGGCCGAGGGCCAAGCGCACTGCCGCCACGAAAATGGGCCGGATGAGCGAATCATCGAGTTGTTCAAGCGATCCCACTGCTGCCAGGAATCCATTCGGTGACGCTGTAGTCTTGACTTCTATCGCCCCCGTACCGAAGTTGAAATCCTGTAAACCGTCGAGCGGCCCTCGCCAGCCCTCAAGAGCAATCGTGCCAGCAACCCCTGCCGTAAGAATGCCGGCGAGAATTTCCAATTCCCCGAATAATCCGAGCTCTGCTTCCGCCGAAAGACAACCGTCAACGTCACTGCGCATGAAGTCCTGCCACGCTCGGATTCTCGCCAAAAACACGCGAAGCCTTGCCTCGTCGTCGCCCTGTGGCATCGCGGCGAGGGTAGCCATTACGTCGCGAGTCATCATGGCAAATAGATCGAGCCTGCCGGCGCCCTGTCGACTCAAGGCAATCCACACACGCCCACCACTCTTGGCCCCCAGCTGCGCCTCGTTCACACGGAAGCCACGCCCTTGCGGCAGAACGTGAGGGGCGGGGGTGCTCGCAGCGGCGAAGCCGACCAGCAGCGCCTCCTCGTTCTCAGGAAATCGGCGCCCAGCAAGAAAAGGCGACGGGCTTCCACCGGCAATCTTTATGGTGCGCCATCCTGGTGTAGCGTCGGCTCCTTCCAAAGCGCGCCAAGCCGCGACCAAATCGTCTTCATCACTGGGCAGGGCCATATTCCTGTTCCCACAACACGTTGTTGATCTTGTACTCGACCTTCACGCCGGCATTACTGCCCGGAAAACTGAGCGCAATCGCGGCTACCGGCGGTGAACCTTCGGGCAATCCAGTCCACTCCTTCCGCGGATCAAGAAAGTAAAGCAATAGAAGTCCACGCTCTCGGTGCCCGGAGTTGCCATCAGGTCCGAATCCGCGCACCTTTCGGACAGATGGACCGTTTGGCGCATCTGGCTCTTTGCCCGATCGAAGTCTGGCCGGGTCGGCGCGCCAAGCCTCGCGCGTCAGCGAAAGCGCAGCATCCCACTCGGTTTCGTCGAGGTCGATAGCTTCGTCTCTCGGCGACAAAAGTCTTCCGATGGAGTACCGGTCACTCTGAACGACGCCCTTACGCTGCAGCATCGTCAGTCTCGTTCCGTTTCCCACATCACAAGGCTCGCCCGCGCCACCGCCGAGGACGGCGACCGTCCAACGCGTGAGTTCCTTCGCAGCATTCATCGACTGAATGAACTCGGCGAGCATGACACTGTTCACCTTGTAGGCATCCGGATGAGTACGATAGGCCGAGAGAAAATCCACCACCTGTCGGGACGCCACGCCTTCCCAGACGAGACCCTGCCATTCGTTCCGCGCGCCTTTTCGATAGCGCACGATTTCGTCGCCCTCCGCTGGCCGCCCGAGGTTGCCAACGAAGGCGCGCGTCGCCGCCAAGTTACGCGTCAGAACATCGCGGTCTCGATAGAGAGACACGGTCTCCAGAAGCTGCCCGCTGAACGACAGCATCAGGCTTCTGGCGGATCGCATTTTCATTCTGGATGTGACCATCAGCACAGAATGAGACTGAACCTTCAGTCCGTACTCACGTGGCGTTGCGCCACTCGCGGCCATCACGTCAAACTCTTCTCTGAGTTCCTCTCCGGCCTCCGTGATGTGCTGGAACCACTCCACCAAGTCGTCCGTGGTATAGAGACGACAAAGGTCCAAATACCCTGGCCTGTAACCGAACCATCGGCCCATCTGCATCAATGTGTCGTACATCTTCGATGCACGAAGGAAATAACTTACGCAGAGGCCCTCAAGAGTCAAGCCACGAGACAATTTGTCGCCTCCGATTGCGATCACTTTCAGGCCTGTGTCCTGATGTTCGACATAGTCGAGAGCATCTTTCGCAGTGCCGTTGATCATTCTGACCTCGATGTCCGCGATGGACTCCGGCAAAACTGCCGCGAGTTCCTCCCAAGAGGGTTCAACTGGCGGAACGAGCTGTGGAAAGGCGTCGCGCACGACACGTGTCGTCGGAAGCGAGTCTCGTTCCCACAGAGTCTTGAGCCTCTTCATTACGTCCTGTTGGTCGATACGACGCAACAGGCGCTGCTTGAGATGACGAACATGTTCGTCCATCTGACGATGCACTTGCCCCTGAACCTGGTTGAAGCGCGTGACGTGAACAAGCATCGAAATATGGGCTCGCCCGTCGCCTCTCAGATGTCGTGTTGCACACGCCAATAGAAATGAGTCCACCGCCTCGATGAGCGACGCTGGAAGTCCGTCGTGCCCTTCATACAGAGGGGTGTGAGTGATCTTGTGCCTCACCGGCATCCATCCTCCGAGCCCATCCTGCGTCGAGTGGTCCTCAACGGAGCGCGTCAGGGGCAGTCCCCCTTGACGGCCGCTGCCAGTCTGCAGGCCAAACAGTTGGGCCGGACCTATGTAATCGGAGGGCGCAGCCAGATTGATGATAAATGCGGACGGAAACAGGTCAGGCCCTTCGTCCCGTGTCTCACCCCGTTCGTGAATGAAGATGTTGGCAAACGGGGTGGCGGTGTAACCGACGTAGGCAGAACGACTGAACGCTCGCAGGATCTGACGGATGCTCCTGTTGATCCTAGTCGGCTCGTGCTCCTCGTCTGGAGTGTCGTCCGCATTGAATACCTGCTCCCCGGTATCGACTGAGGCATGGTCAGCTTCGTCGTCAATGAGGAGCAGCGGCAGATGCGTCACGCTCTTCCTCCCGGTCAACGGATCCTGAGCGTTCGCAACATGGTTCAG
>JANLWZ010000307.1:0-1592 GCA_031364865.1 Elusimicrobiota bacterium | reverse complement strand
ATCAGCTCGATCGACATGAGAATGCCGAGAATGTTGCGGCGGGAAAGCGCGCCGTAAAGGCCGATACCAAAAAGGATCGCTGAAAGAATCAGGACATGATGCAGGGAAAGCGTCATGAAGGTTCTTTCTTCTGTCCAAAATAAACAGCACCGATGAGTGCCGCAAGAAGGACGAGCGATACGGCTTCAAAAGGAACGAGCATCTCGCCTAAGAGGAGGTGACCGATCAAAGCGGTCGTCGGCAAAGGATCGGAGGTCTGGACAATGCCTTGGAAAGCCGCGCGCAAAGGAACGATGAGTCCGCAAGCCGCGGCAGCGGCAAAGAGCAGCCCGAGCAGCCAATGATCGTTGCTCTGGCGGTCCATCCCATTCTGCGGCTGCTGGGAAAGCATGATGACGAAGAGCATGATGATCATGATGCCGCCGACATAAATCAAAAGCTGGCTCGCGGCCACAAAGTCCGCGCCGAGCAATGCAAAGATGCCGGCCACAACACCCAGGGCGCCCGTGAGCGCGATGGCGCTGCGGAAAACGGATCTAGAGATGACCACAATGAGCGAAAGCCCGATAAGGGCCGCGCCCAGAATGGCGAAGATCGCGAACTGCAAATTATTCGGGCTTAAGAGCGCCATAAAATTAAATATCCCATCAGCGCAATGTTGAAGATCGACCAGGGCAATAAGAATTGCCAGCAGAACTGCATAAGCCGGTCCACCCGCAGCCGCGGGAACGTCCATCGGAACCACAGGAACAAGAAGACGATCGCAAAGGTCTTCGTGATGAACCAGAACCACGAAGGGATGATGCCGCCGGCGGAAAAACCATCGCCGCCGCCTAAGAAGAGAGCCGTCGCCATGGCAGCCGAAAGGAAAACGTAAGCGTACTCCGCGAGAAAGAAGAGCGCGAATTTGAGTCCAGAAAATTCGGTATGGAAGCCAGCCACCAGTTCAGATTCGGCTTCCGGGATGTCGAAAGGCGTTCGGTTCGTTTCGGCGACGGAGGCAATCAGGAAGATAAGGAAGGCGATCTGGCCTACAACGGGATAAAAGATAAACCATTTTGGTAGAAAGCCCATCCACCGGCCCTCCTGCGCCATGGCGATCGTGGACAAGCTCTGCGATCCATAAAACATCAGGAGAGGAACCACCGAAAGGACGCGCGGGATTTCGTAGGACACCAGCTGCGCTGCTCCACGCAGACCACCGAGAATCGAAAACTTATTGCCGGATCCCCACCCTGCCATGAGAACACCGATGGACGTCAGTCCTGAAACAGCAAAGATAAACAGGATGCCAATGTCGAGATCGATCGCGATGAGCTCCCGCCCAAACGGCACAGGAGCAAAACAAACGAAGACCGGGGCGCAGGCGACCATGGGCGCCATGATGTGCAGAATCCGATCTGAACCTATCGGAATAATGTCTTCCTTAAACATGAGCTTGATGCCGTCGGCGAGCGTTTGAAAGATTCCCCACGGACCGACTTCCATCGGACCCAGACGCGCCTGCATGAAAGCGGATATTTTTCGTTCTGCGTAGACCAACACCATCGGTATTAAGGAAACTCCCAGGACAATGGCACCGACTTGAATCG
>JANLWZ010000091.1:0-6148 GCA_031364865.1 Elusimicrobiota bacterium | reverse complement strand
AGTTGACGACTCTCTCAACGAGGGACTCGGCGAAATTACAAGACGAGTAAAGATGCTCGTTTCCCACAGTTAGACGAAAAGACCCCGTGAAGCTTTACTGTATCTTGATAAGGAACTACGGGATTGGATGCGTAGAATAGGTGGGACTCTTTGAAGCCTCGTTTTTGGACGAGGTGGAGAGGCCAGTGAAATACCACTCTTCCGGTCTTGTGGTTCTAACTTCGTCCCTTATATCAGGGCGAAGGACATTGTCAGGTGGGCAGTTTAACTGGGGCGGTTGCCTCCTAAAGAGTAACGGAGGCGTACAAAGGTTCCCTCAGCGCGTATAGAAATCGCGCCTTGAATGCAAGTGTAGAAGGGAGCTTGACTGCGAGACGGACATGTCGAGCAGGTGCGAAAGCAGGTACTAGTGATCCGGTGGTTGAATGTGGAATTGCCATCGCTCAACGAATAAAAGCTACTCCGGGGATAACAGGCTTATCGGATCCAAGAGTCCATATCGACGATCCGGTTTGGCACCTCGATGTCGGCTCATCGCATCCTCCCGCTGAAGTAGGTGGGAAGGGTTTGGCTGTTCGCCAATTAAAGCGGTACGTGAGCTGGGTTCAGTACGTCGTGAGACAGTACGGTCTCTATCTACCGTGGGCGTAGGAATTTTGAAGGGATCTGTTCCTAGTACGAGAGGACCGGAATGGACGAACCTCTGGTGTACCGGTTGTTCCGCCAGGAGCATGGCCGGATAGCTATGTTCGGAGTGGATAAACGCTGAAAGCATCTAAGTGTGAAACCAGCCCTGAGATAAGAATTCCCATGCCGTAAGGCATCTAAAGACCCGCAGAAGACTACTGCGTTGATAGGCAGGGTGTAGAAGCGCTGTAAGGCGTGGAGCAAACCTGTACTAATTGGTCGTGAGGCTTAGCCGTATCATTCGATCCTTTAAGGTGTTTGAAGTTTACTCCCTTATTTGTTTCAGATTTCCCGGTGGTATTTCCGGTGGGGCCACACCCGATCCCATTCCGAACTCGGTAGTTAAGCCCACCAGGGCCAATGGTACTAGTCGCGCAAGTGACTGGGAGAGTAGGTCGCCGCCGGGGTTATTTTTTAAATAGTGCAAAAACTTAAAATCGTCATAGCGCTCACAATACTTCTTGTGAGTCGTGAAGCTTATGCCCGAGATCTTGGGGTGATGCTGCTTCCTATACATAAGGGGCACGTGACATCGAGTCTCTTATATGAGCATCTGAAGTTCAAGGACGATTTTAATACCCGCGGCGAAGCGACTTTTAAGGCGCAAATCGTGGGCGCACAGTTCAGCTGCGGAGTCACCGACACGGTGGCGATCGCCATCAAAGGCGGATCGATCATCGATCCCAGAGTCGAAGCCAGCGGCAGCGCCTGGGAATCACGTTCGGGTTATCTCTACGGCGCGGATCTTTACAACGAAGTGTTTCCGGCGACAGGACTAAGGCCAGGCATACAGCTTTCCTTGGGCCTGACCAGTTTCCTGGTTCCGCTTGATCGAGCCGATATCAGCAATAGCGGTATGACGCCGATCGATCAGAAAATGACGGGAATGGAGTATCACGGAGCGGTCGTTGCCAGTTACAAGCTCGGAATCACGCAGCCTTACGCGGGACTTCGGGGATTCGGCAGCGAGGTCAAGTGGAGCAATAACTCGACCGGTGCAAATCCCGATCACATTACGGGTCACGCTCAAGGAAACATTTCGGTGGTCGTAGGAACGCCGGTGCGTATCACGAAAGATATCAGCTTTGTCGTCGAAGGTCGATTCGTCAACGAGACAGCCTTTACAGCGGGATTTACCGTCGCTTCTTTTTAAAACTTATGCCTACTCAACAAAAAACTAAAGCCGTTGCAGATTTCGAAAAGCAGGCCAAGGAATCCAAAGGTCTGATCGTCACCTCATTTAAAGCACTCAAGACCGTGGAGTTTAATGAAGTACGCGCCAAGCTGCGCCCACAGTTAAGTGAATACCGCGTCGTTAAGAACAGCCTCATCAAGCTCGCGCTGAAGAATGCCGGCATGGAAAAGCTCGCCGACATGATGGAAGGCCCAACGGCTATCGTCATTGAACGCGGCGACCCGATCGCCGCCGCCAAAATCGTTTTTGACTATGCCAAGACGCACGAGAACCTCAAGATCAAAGGCGGAGTCTTCGAAGGGAAAGTCCTTACAGCGGCCGAGCTGAAGGTCATCGCTTCCCTTCCTTCGCGCGAAGTTCTCCTGGCCCAGCTCTTAGGAACCTTACAGGCGCCCATGGTTAATTTGGTCAGCGTCCTGCAGGCTCCGATGCGTGATCTTGTCGGTGTACTCGACCAGATCGCTAAGAAAGCACCTGCTGCACCAGCAGCTTAAATAGAACCAAACTCACGCAGCGATTTTATGCTGCATGAGCCCAAAATAATCAGGAGGAAGTTATGGCCGACAATACAGCGTTAGTGGAACAAATCTCAAAACTCAGCGTGCTCGAAGTCTCTGAGCTCGTGAAATCCTTAGAAGAAAAGTTTGGCGTGAAGGCAGCTGCACCTATGGCATTTGCCGCAGGTGGTCATGCTCCCGCCGCAGGTGGTGCCGCAGCCGCTGAAGAGAAAACGGAATTCACCGTCGTTCTCACGAGCTCGGGCGCAAACAAAATCTCCGTCATTAAAGTTGTGCGCGAAATCACCGGCCTTGGCTTGAAAGAAGCGAAGGACCTCGTCGATGGCGCGCCCAAGAATGTCAAAGAGGGCGTCAACAAGGCCACCGCAGAAGAAATGAAGAAGAAGCTGGCCGACGCCGGCGCCACTGTCGAAGTAAAATAAAAGCTTTTTAGGAGGATCACCTTGGAAAAGGTATCTTTTTCGCGAATTCCGTCTATCATTCCGCTCCCCCAGTTGCTCGACATGCAGAAGAAGTCCATGGCCGAGTTCCTGCAGATCAATGTTCCCGCCGAAAAGCGGAAAATCTTGGGTCTGCAAGCCGCCTTTATGGACGTCTTCCCCGTCAGCAATAACGATGAGAGCCTCACCATTGAGTTCGTTTCTTACGACCTTGGGGAGTCCCGCTACACAGTAGACGAAGCACTCGCCAAAGATGCCATTTTCTCCGCTCCTCTAAAGGCTACTTTCCGTATTCTTCATCGCGAAGAAAGCGGCAAGGTGAAACAGATCGCTGAGCAGGACGTCTACATCTGCGACATTCCTCTCATGACCGAAAACGCGACCTTCGTGATCAACGGAGCCGAGCGCGTTGTCGTGAGCCAGCTGCACCGCTCCCCGGGTGTTATTTTCGAAGAAGACGAAGAAAAGAAAATCTCCTCTTACGGAAAGAATCTGTTCTTCGCCCGCATGATCCCGTATCGCGGCGCTTGGGTGGAATTCGAATACGACTTAAACAACACGCTCTTTGTCCGTCTCGATAAGCACAAGAAGCTCCCGGCAACCGTTCTCCTGCGCGCGCTGGGCCTTGAGTCCGACATGGATATCCTGCGCGTGTTCTATGACATGGACATCCTCAGCGTAGGCAGCGATGAAGAGAAGCTCGTTGGCCGCGTTCTCGGAGCAGATGTGGTGCTCAAGACCACTGGCGAAGTGCTCTTTGAAGCGAACCGTGACATCACGCGCGAAATGCTCGCGCAGATGCGCGCCAAGAAAGTGACCGAAGTCACAGTACTTCTTCTGGATCCCGCCATTAATGATGTGACCATCCGTAACACCATCGCCAAGGATAATATCCGCAGCCGTAAAGACGCCATCAACATGATTTACCGCGTGCTCCGCGCGCAAGAATTCATCGCCGCCGACCAGGCCGAGACCTATCTCGATAATCTGCTTTTCAAATCGATCCGCAAATATGATCTCACTCGCGTAGGCCGGTATAAGCTCAATAAGAAGCTTGCCCCGCTTGCCGAGTGGATCAAGAATCGTCCGGGCTTCAAGTTCGAAGTCCCCAATGAGCGCCGCCGCACGCTGACCCTCGAAGACATCCTCTGCACCATCAAGTACGTCATCCTCCTTAATAACGACATGAACGAGATCGTGGTAGGCAAAGAAACCTTCCCGATCGAAATGGATGACATCGATCACCTCGGCAACCGCCGCGTGCGTGGTATCGGAGAACTTCTCGAGAATCAGATCCGCATAGGTCTTTCGCAGATGGCCAGAATCGTTCGTGAGCGCATGAACATCCAGGACAAGGCTACCCTTGCACCTCGCGCCATCATGAACGCCGCTCCCGTCGTGGCGATCGTTCGCAAATTCTTCGGCAGCTCGCAGCTTTCGCAGTTTATGGATCAAACCAATCCTCTCGCAGAACTCACGCACAAGCGCCGCTTGTCCGCTCTTGGACCAGGCGGACTGCACCGCAAACGCGCAGGTTTTGAAGTTCGCGACGTTCACCACACGCACTACGGTCGCGTCTGCCCGATCGAAACACCGGAAGGTCCAAACATCGGGCTGATCTCCTCGCTCGCCTGCTACGCGCGCGTGAACGAGTACGGACTGATCGAATCTCCTTACCGCAAAGTTTCCAATGGCCGCGTGACGGATGAAGTCGAATATTTGACCGCGGATGTTGAAAACGATCTCGTGGTGGCTCAGGCGAACGCTCCGCTTGATAAGAACGGTCGCTTTTCCGCCGCACGGAATCTCTGTCGTTATCGCGGTGACTTTAAAGAATTTTCTGCTGATGATATTGACTACATGGACATCTCGCCCATGCAGGTTGTTTCCGTATCGACAGCGCTCATTCCGTTCCTGGAGCACGATGACGCCAACCGCGCTCTCATGGGTTCGAACATGCAGCGCCAGGCTGTTCCGCTCCTCGTAGCGGATCCGCCGCTCGTGGGCACTGGTGTTGAAGACCGCGTGGCGCGCGACTCCGGCGCCGCGATCTCCGCCAAACGCGGAGGCGAGGTCGTAGGCATCAGCGCTGATGAAATTTCCGTGTATTCGGAAGAGCCCTTACCTGAAGGCGAAACCGCCAAGGGCGATTCGCATATCGACATGTACAGGCTGAAGAAATACATGCGCTCCAACCAGGACACCACGGTCAACCAGATTCCTCTTATTCGCAAAGGCGACAAAGTGAAAAAAGGCGACGTGCTTGCCGATGGTCCTTCCACCGCAGGCGGAGAGCTCGCGCTCGGTCGTAACCTCCTCGTGGCGTTCATGCCGTGGGAAGGCTACAATTTCGAAGACGCAATCATTCTTTCCGATCGCATTGTGAAGGATGATCTCCTCACTTCTATTCACATCCATGAGTTCCAAATGGAAGCTCGCGATACGAAAATGGGCGCGGAAGAAATCACGCGCGACATCCCGAACGTGGGCGCCGACTCCCTGATCAATCTTGATGAAACCGGCATTATCCGACCTGGCGCTGAAGTCGTACCTGGCGATATTCTTGTCGGTAAAGTGGCGCCGAAAGGCGAACAGCAGGTCACGCCGGAAGAACGGCTCCTGAAAGTCATCTTCGGTAAGAAGGCCGAAGACACGATGGACGCCTCTTTGCGCGTTCCTCCAGGAATCACCGGCAAAGTCATTACCGTGCGCACCTTTGTCCGACGCGAAAAGCTTGCGGCCAAAGAAGAAAATCGCCGCGGCAAAGAAATTGAGACCAAATTCGATGCGCTGATCGAAGAAGTTCGCGAAGACAAGAAGCTGCGATTTGCCGATGTGGAAGCTCTTCAAGAAAAGAAGAAGCTGACGTCCCGCGAAGCCGAAGATGAGAAAGATAAAATTAAGGCTTACATTCAACGCAAAGAACAGCAGCTGCGCCTGGAGATGGCACGCGAAAAAGAATCGCTTCGCTTGGGCGATGAACTTCCCGTCACCGTCAACAAAATTGTGAAAGTTTATATTGCCGCCAAGCGCAAAGCACAAGTGGGCGACAAACTCGCTGGCCGCCACGGCAATAAAGGGGTCGTTTCCCGCATCGTTCCTCAGGAAGATATGCCGTATCTGCCGGATGGCCGTCCCGTCGACGTCGTCCTGTCTCCGCTGGGCGTTCCCTCGCGTATGAATGTCGGCCAGCTTCTGGAGACCATGTTGGGCTGGGCCGGCAAACAGCTCGATGCGCAGATGAATTCTTCCGTCTTTGACGGCGCCAAAGAAGAGCAAGTTGTTGAAATGGTGCGCAAAGCCAAAGA
>JANLWZ010000089.1:0-1670 GCA_031364865.1 Elusimicrobiota bacterium | reverse complement strand
GCCCGTAGCTCAGCTGGGAGAGCGCCTCCATGGCATGGAGGAGGTCGCAGGTTCGATCCCTGTCGGGTCCACCAAGCTTCTAAAACTTCCTACCTGAAGGCTTTATTTACCGGTTCAATCGCTTCAATCAACTTCATCCCTAACGTACGATAACCGCCCACGGCGGGATGATAGCCATCCGGCGAATCGCTGAAGCGAAGCGGATCTTCCTCGCTGGCAAAAGCCTGGGTCGCATCTGCGATCGGAATGCGCAGGATCTCCGCCTGCTTTTTGATCCAGCGATTGAGCACCTCAATCTTGGCTCTTTCGAGTTGAGACGCGCGGTCATACATGGGCAGCGTTACCGCCACGGGAATCACATGATTCGTTTTGGCGAGCTGATACATGAACAATAGATTTTCTGCGGCCTGCTCCGGTGAATTGCCCTGCACAATGTCGTTCGTGCCGGCGAAGATGATGATAAATCGCGGCGCGCGCTGTAAGGCCTCGTCGACCCTCAAGCGTATCTCGGTGGAGTTTTGTCCTGCCATTCCGTAATTTAAAACTTCCCAGTCAGGTTTTTTGCTCATGATCCAGTAAGCGTACTGTCCCTGAGGATCGCCTTTGCCGTCAGGAGGAAATTCCAGGGGGGATTCAAAATGCGGCGTTCCTGCCGTATAAGAGTCCCCGATGCCAATGATGAGGGTCTTCTTGTCGGTTTTCGCGGGTCTAGCCATAGCTGCTCCAAGCGTGAAGAGTACCAGGCTCGCGGCCAAAAGCGCTCTCTTGGTTCTAAGTATAATCACACTCTTATTATGCGAATAATTGGCGGTTCCGAAAAACGCAGAGCTTTAAAAAGTCCGTCGCACGCGCTCGGCGTGCGGCCGATCCTCGCGCGCATCAAAAAATCTCTTTTCGATATTCTCCGGCCTTCTCTGTATGACGCAGATTTTCTGGATCTTTACGCCGGATCCGGTTCCGTAGGGATTGAAGCTCTTTCGCGCGGCGCGCGCTCCGCGACGTTCGTCGACGCCAATCCCAACTGCTTAAGCATCGTCCGGCAGAATCTCTCCAAGCTGCGGCTGTTTGACCGCGCACGCCTGCTGAGGGCGGACATCACGAAAGGCCTGCATGTGGTGGGAGGAGGGCCATTCGACATTATCTTCATGGGACCTCCGTACCATGATCAGAAATGGAATGTCTTTACGCTCACGAATCCAACGCTGAAAGAAATAAAACGCCATCAATTGTTGAAGCCAGGTGGGGTGGTCGTGGGACAGCATCACGCCAAGGAAGTCATTGTGGACGATCCTGCCTGGCAGCGCTATCGCCAGGAACATTACGGTGATTCCATTCTCTCGTTTTTTAAACTCGTATGAGCGTCATTGTCATTAAATACGGCGGAAGCCTGCTCGAAGAGTTGGGGCATCGCAGCGCGTTCCTGAAGGACATAGCCGCTTTGTCCAAAAAGGTAAAACTTATTTTGGTGCACGGCGGAGGAAAGGAAATCTCCCGCCAGATGGAGATTTCAGGTATCACGCCGCGATTTGTGAGCGGCCGGCGATTTACGGATGAATCCATCATGGCGGTCGTGATCAAAGCGCTATCGGGGCTTAATCAGGAGATCGTGTCCGAACTTAAAACCTATGGCGCCGCGGCGGCTGGCGGATCCGGACGTGAGGACCATCTGG
>JANLWZ010000238.1:0-1663 GCA_031364865.1 Elusimicrobiota bacterium | reverse complement strand
CAACGTCGAGAAGTCGTTCATCCACCATTGGCGGGCCTACGGATTCTGGGCGCCGGCCGTCGGCGACTACACCGCCAACAAGGTGATGGACTGGGTGGGCACCAGGGAGAACCGGGCGCTCATGAAAATCGAGGAGCCCTTCGAATACCGCGACCGGCTGACGATGCCCAAGTACATCGTGAATTCTTCGGGCGACCAGTTCTTCCTGCCCGACTCGTCGCAATTCTACTTCAAGGAGTTGAAGGGGGAGAAGTACCTCCGGTACGTTCCCAACACGGACCACTCTCTACGCAACTCCGACGCGCCTCTCGGACTTTTGTCGTTTTTCCAATCGGTGGTGAGCGGCAAGGTGCGGCCACGGTTTTCGTGGAAGATTGACAAAGATAATACTATTCGCGTAAAACCAATTGATCAACCGACCGAAGTGAAGCTGTGGCAGGCGACGAATCCCAACGCGCGCGATTTCCGGCTGGAGAAGATCGGATCGGCGTGGAAGGGACAGAAAATCGAGGCGGTTAAGGGTCAGTTCAGCGGGAAGGCTCCGAAACCTGAAAAAGGCTACACGGCGTACTTCCTGGAACTGACCTATCCGACGGGCGGCAAGTACCCGATCAAGTTCACTACTGATGTAAAGGTCGTACCGGACGTCTACCCGTTTCCGCCTCCGACGCTCATTGCGCCGCGCTAGGCGACTTGGGCTGCTGCGGCTAGCCGGGCACTTCGGTTGATCCGCTTGCTCGCCCGATACCCGATCAGGTCAGCCACCTGCTCAAGGAAATCCGGCACATCCTCCGGCTCAATTAGCATGTTGGATTGCTGGTGAAAACCGCCGGATTCGCCGTCACTTCTATAAGTAGAGGTGATGATGGCAGTTGCCGGTCGATAGTTCATTGTGCGCGCGTGGGCGATGACGCGATACCCCGCTTCGGGGGATTCCATTCGCAGGTCGCTCAGAACCAGCGAATATTCTTCTTCGTCCAATTTGTCCACAGCCTCCGCTGCCGAGGCAGCAGAATCGACGGAATATCCGCCAGCTCTGAGCACTGTCTGTAGCGTCAACCGGGACGCCGGATCGTCATCCACAAGCAAAACTCTAGCGAGTTCTACAGCGTTTCTCAAGGGTGCTCCTTAATGGAAGTTTACCCTATTTTGTGGCAAATACAAGTCTTTTGAGGTACGATCTTCACAACCATTAAAATAGTATTTAAATACTACTGTAACGTTTCGCCGTTTCGCATCACTACTACCATGCCTTGAGGTGTGGATACGGGCTGCTCGTACGTGGCGAGGGAGCGGATCTGCGTCGGATCGAACACGGTGATGTCGGCGTGGTAGCCGGGGCGCAAAAGGCCACGGGCGGCGAGGTTCATCCGCGTTGCTGGTTTTCCCGTAACCTTATGAATTGCTTCGGATAATGTCAGCCAAGCCTTGTCGCGAACGACCCCGCCCAGGAGTTCTGCGAAGGTGCCGTAGAGTCGCGGGTGGGGACGGCCCTTGACGTAAAATCCATCACTGATCACCGTGCAGAGGGGGTGCGTCAGCAGTTTGCGCAGATTTTCTTCACTTTGATTAAATGAGAGAATGTTAACTTTTCCGTTTTCCCGGGTCAACAGAGAGAATAGGACCTCGACACCGCTGGTACCAGTCTCCTCCCCAATCTGAG
>JANLWZ010000234.1:0-5365 GCA_031364865.1 Elusimicrobiota bacterium | reverse complement strand
GCGGCGGCTCAGCGCAGCATCGCGAAAGGTATCCTGCCACTCTGTGGGGTTTTCGCTCGGGGCAAAGAGATACCAGCGTGATTGCTGGAAAGCCCATTTCATATAGCGTTTCGGATCAGCTCGAATGGCTTCCCACTTCACTTCGGATACAAAGCTGTCCGCTTTTTGCCAATCGTTGGTGTACATGTAATGGATCGCGCGCGGGGCACCGTAGTCCATGTAATGTCTGTCGATAATGCTGATGCATTCCCGAAGACTTTCCTGAACGATGTTTGGAGCAACGTGTGGAAACTTATTGAAGTCTCTTTTATCATTGAGATCGGCACACCAGTCCCAAAGTTGTTTCGAAGCAGGCCCATTCTTTTCGTTATAGCTGCCCGTTTGAATTTGGAGATAAAAACCATCGGCATTCCCGACAGATCTGGTCAGCTGCCACGTTCCATGATAGATACGATTCAAGGTTCGGAAGGGAATGGAGATGGTAAGCGGCACCAAAATCCAGACTGCGAGGGGCTTCCAGGAAAAAGATCTGTTTTCAGACGGACTTCGGAAATAATTCAGAAGTGGAACTAGAACAAGTGCCACTGCTCCCATATAAAAACCGATGTCTGCCTGTGGACGCATCAGCCTGGCCAGCATCACCCATGCACTGGCGTAAGCCACCTTTCGGGTGTTCATCTCATCGACTGCATCGCCCAGAAGTGCTAAACCGAGAATGATAGGCACGGCATAGGCCAGTTCCGTCATCCAATAAAAGTGCAGCTGGTGTAAGAATGGGTGCAGCGCAAATAAGAAAGCCCCTATAAAGGCAACCGTCTGATTTCTGCAGAATCGTCGAAGCATGGACCACGCACAAAGGGCCAATGCCACTGAGCTTGCCGCCATGATCCAGGAACCTATCCAGTAAAACCAATGATCTCTGAAGATGAACAGCAGGGGCGTGAAAAAGAGCGGCGGCGCGCAAGTATAAAGCAAATGAATGAAATCGAGCGGAATCAGCCCATATTTGCCAGCGGCAGTTTCAAGATGGAAGGTCGCGTCGCTAAAAGGGCCGAGGAATCCAAAAAACAGCCATGGAATGAGGCTTGCCAGAACAAGTGGAATGCTTTGACGTAATCTCACGACCGCGACGCACGAAGAAGTTGATTTTCTGAAAGAAGCTGCGCCAGACGTTCAGCAACAAGCCGTTGGCCTAGGTCGTTGTAATGTTCCGTATCGGTGTAAAGAGTCTCTGAGCGCTTTGCAAACAGGCCGCTCAGATCAATCACAGCAAGAGAGGCATCACGTTGGGCTTTAGCTAATGAACGATAAGCTTTTGTGGCGAGCGTCCAGTAATGTTGCTTTTTGCTCTGATATCCCATGTCCATGGGCTTCCAATGGAGGTCTTCCTCTTTTGTAGATGGCTTTTGAAATCCGAGTGTGGGCTGCAAAGCCAGTAGGCAGTTGATGTGATGGGATCGCGCGATGCCAGCCATCGATTCCAAATTAATAAGGTAGAGTTCGACTCCTCTTTCGGCTGTTAGCGGCTCGTTGTACTGGGTAGCCAAGAGCGGCATGCCAGGGCTCATGGCCTTCCGGAGAAGTCGGAAGGTGTTTGGGAAGAGAGGAAGAATATAGTGGCTTAGCGGGAACGATGAAAGCGGCGCTCGAGACGAAGGCAGCTGATAAGGATGAAATCGGTAGCGAATCGACGAGGGAAGGTTTTTTGTATAGGTGTTCTTATCGACCGCATGAAGCCATTCCCCATGCGTTCGGTGAAAGTCATTGAGCCCATCGAGGACGATAACGACGTCGGGGGCATAGTGAATACCCTCCGTCGCCAAATAGAGTAATTCCTGTGTTGAATAATAGGCACCGACACCAGCATTTATGACTTCGTAGCGAGCGATGCCCGGACGGCGATACTTAGAGTTCAAAAACGATTCCAGCTGCGCCGCGATGGTCATCTCATTGGAAGAAGCTCCTACCCCCTGAACTGTAGATCCTCCAAAAATCATGATGCGGCACGTTCCGGGACTCTTCTTGATGAAAAAAGAGTCATCGCGTTTGGACGAGTTCGATATAAAGCCGTGTGAATTTACCCAAAATCCCATTTCAGAACCGCTTTTTGCCCATGGACTTAAACGAAAACCGAAACTCATGTCGGGTTGACCAAAGGCGACTGAGCGTGCAGTACCCTGCTCTTTTTTAGGCCACGCAGGGATGGAGGGTGGGCGGTCCAGTTTCTTCTGTCGGTGCCCAACAAATATCGTGGCCGCCGCCAACACTTCAATGGAAATCGTAACGAATAAAATGGCGAAAATGGAAAAAGTGAGCTTGACGAAGAAGGAAGGACGTTGAGGAGCGACTGAACCGATATACATGACTCTTTATTCCTGAATTATTCGCGATTCTTCAGATACCACTCGATCGTTTCTTTGAGGCCGACCTTAAGTTCGGTTTGGGCACGGAATCCAAAAGCTTTCAACGCCCGTCGAGTATCCAGACGTCGCTTCATTTGCCCGTCAGGCTTTTTCTTGTTCCAGACAATCTTGCCTTTGTAGCCCGTCAGCTGCGCCGTGAGGGTGACAAGGCCTTTGATGCTGATATCTTCGCCTGTACCCAGATTTACAGGATCTATTTCGTTGTACTTTTCAGCCGCAAGTAAGATCCCCTCAGACGCATCAGAGACATAGAGAAATTCGCGTGTTGGCTTGCCTGTCCCCCACGCCTCGACGGTTGGAAGACTTTGATCTTTAGCATCGAGAAACTTTCGAATAAGAGCGGGAATGACGTGAGACTTTTCCAGATCAAAGTGATCGCGAGGCCCGTAGAGATTGGCCGGTAAAAGATAAATAGCGTTAAAGCCGTACTGTTGTCGATACGCCTGAGCTTGAACTAATAACATTTTTTTGGCGAGTCCATAGGGAGCGTTAGTTTCTTCGGGATAGCCGTTCCAAAGTTCGTCTTCTTTAAATGGAGCAGGTGCAAACTTGGGATAAGCGCACACGGTGCCGACTTGCACAAACTTTTTAAGCCCGTAACGTCGGGCCATTTCCATGAGTTGGAGGCCCATGATGGCATTGTCGTAGAAGAACTCCCCAGGCGCCGCCTGATTGGCGCCAATGCCGCCGCACAAGGCAGCCAAATGAATAATTAATGTGGGGCGGGCATCTTTGAGCAAGCGCTGGATAGCAGTGCCATCACGCAGGTCGTATTGAGAACTTCGCGGTGCGGCAATCAATTCAGGTGACCGTGCTTTAAGGTGCTCCAGGACTGTCGAGCCTAAAAATCCCGAGGCTCCAGTCAACAGAACGCGCTGGTCTTTCCAGAATGAAAGGTTTGTTTTAGCGGCTTTCGGTGGCAAGGTCGCGATAGCTCTCGGGGTGATGCTCGCGCAAGGTCACTTCTTTTTGGACATCCTTGGTGTCAGAGTCGACCATGATCTTCACGAGCTCTTTGAATTTCACTTTCGGTTCCCACTTCAGCACTTTCTTGGCTTTGCCTGCATTGCCGATCAAGAGTTCCACTTCTGTAGGCCTGAAATAATGGGGATCGATCTTCACGTAGTCCTGCCACTTAAGACCGACATGCGAAAACGCTTCCTGACAGAATTCTTCCACTGTGTGCGTCTCACCGGTGGCGATCACATAATCATCCGGCTTCTCCTGCTGCAGCATGAGCCACATGGCTTCGACATATTCCGGTGCGTAGCCCCAGTCACGCTGCGCTTTTAAATTCCCTAGGTAGAGAAATTTATCGAGGCCAGCCTTGATGCGGGCGACGCCGCGCGAGATCTTGCGCGAAACAAACGTTTCCCCACGACGTGGTGACTCATGGTTGAAGAGGATTCCGTTGCAGGCAAACATGTTGTACGCCTCACGGTAATTGACCGTAAGCCAATACGCATAGACTTTGGCACATCCGTAAGGACTTCTGGGATAGAAAGGGGTTGTCTCCGTCTGGGGCACTTCCTGCACTTTGCCGAACATTTCGCTCGAGGACGCTTGATAAAACTTGGTCTTTACACCGCTTTCACGGATCGCATCCAGAATTCTCAGAGCGCCCAGGCCGGTGACATCGCCGGTATATTCCGGAATATCGAAGCTCACGCGTACGTGGCTTTGCGCGCCAAGATGGTAGATCTCCTCAGGCTTGATGAGCTTTAAGAGTTGATTTAAGGCGCTGCCGTCCGTGAGGTCGCTGTAGTGAAGCAGGAGTTTGGGGTTCGGAGCGTGCGGATCTTCGTAAATATTGGCCAGACGCCCTGTATTGAAGGAACTGGAACGCCGGATGATTCCGTGAACCTCGTAATTCTTTTTGAGCAAGAGTTCCGCGAGATACGATCCGTCCTGGCCAGTGATCCCCGTAATGAGCGCTTTTTTAGACAAGTCGACGCCTCCTGAAAATAGTTAAAAACAACCCATAAACTGTGCTGGTTCCGACGAGCAACCACGCGGCAATGAGGCACGAATTATACCAATTAGGAATCCCGTGTTTTTCGATGTACGCTTGCGCCTTCTCAAGCACAGACTGAGGCAACAGGCCCAGCCCTTTCGTAGCGTAGAAAGCCATATACCCACCGGCACTGGAACCGAAGGACATGAGAACGTGAAGCGGATCATGAGACATCGTTTTGAAAGCGCTCCAGGCAAAGGTAGGGTTTACCCAATCGGACGATCCGCCATAAGGAGTCGTGGCGATATGAAGGGTGAGATCCGTCGTGTTGCTTTTAAAAAGTGAGAGCATGACGCCGCTGTAGATAAGAAGTCCACTTCCTGACAAAAGTACGTCCCGATAAAGACGTCTCCGGTTCGTAAGTCGTAGGACTTGAAGGCAGCTAGCCATCTGAAAAGAGAAAAAGATCCAAAGTCCGATCAGGTAGCGATTCGCATATTCTCCCCCAAACGATATCCAATTGGCTGTCATCCATACGAGAACAAGGCTTGGAATGAGGAGATAAAGAAAGTCACGCTGTCGCGTTTGTTCACCGCGTGTGATGAAGCTGAGCCATCCAATCAGCAAGACGATGGGCGACAAGAATAGAATTCCCCAATCTTTGCCAACAAAGATATCAGACAGGTGGCGGAAAAACCATGGATGTAGAGCGAACAAAAGTGAGTCGCCTGCCGGTGTCGGTAAAAGCCGACCGAGGCCTGGGTGAAGATATCCCGTCATCATTTTCCAGAAGACGGCCTGGATGGAAAGAACCGTAAGGAGAATGAAAGCAAAAAGAAAACTCTTCTTGCGGTCTCCCAGAGCGACTATAGCCATCCAGGAAATAGCGATCACAAACGGGAAGTCCTGCCAGCGTGACAAGAAAATAAAACCGCTGGCGATCGCTGTCAGAATCACAGGATTTAGACCAGAACTGCTCCTGAGACGC
>JANLWZ010000229.1:0-11685 GCA_031364865.1 Elusimicrobiota bacterium | reverse complement strand
CGCTCTTCAAGGAAATGAAGGGCTATCCCGTCACCATTCGCTTGATCGATCCGCCTCTGCACGAGTTCCTTCCGAAAACGAAAGAAGCCGCCGAAACGCTTTCCGCGAAGATCGGCGTCCCCGTCTCGAAGATCATGCAGGCCGCCGAAGAACTTCATGAGTTCAACCCGATGCTGGGTCACCGCGGCTGCCGTCTGGGCATCACCTATCCCGAAATCACCGAGATGCAGACACGCGCTATCATCAGCGCCGCCTGCGACCTCGCGCATGACGGCATGAAAGTAATTCCCGAGATCATGATCCCGCTTGTGGGCAACGTCACCGAGTTCCGTGATCAAAAAGCATTGATCGTACGCGTCGCGGACGAAGTGATCAAAGAAGCCGGCGTGAAACTCCAGTACCTGGTGGGCACGATGATCGAAGTGCCTCGTGCCGCTCTTACGGCCGACGAAATCGCGGCGGAAGCGGACTTCTTCAGCTTCGGCACCAACGACCTCACGCAGATGGCCCTGGGCTTCTCGCGCGACGACGCGGGCAAGTTCATTAAGGTCTATCTCGACAAGAAAATATTCAAAGAAGATCCCTTCCAGACCCTCGACCAGGTGGGCGTTGGCCAGCTCATTCAGTGTGCCGTCACGAAGGGTCGCAAAGTGAAGAAGGATCTGAAGTGCGGCATCTGTGGTGAACACGGCGGAGATCCCGCGTCGGTGAAGTTCTGCCACCGCACGAACCTCAGCTACGTGAGCTGCTCGCCGTACCGCATTCCGATAGCTCGCCTCGCAGCGGCTCAGGCTGTCATCGAGGGGAAGAACAAGAACGCGGGCTACACACAGAAATAGCCTTATAAGCCGTCATCCCCGCGGATCGTTAGCGGGGATCCAGTGACTCTAGAAGCAAAGGGCGGTCGTCAGAAATGGCGACCGCTCTTTTTGCGTCTCGGGGCAGGTCTTTCGCGCGGACCCCGACAACCCTATAGGGGAACCATCCCGCGGTTCCCTCGCCCGCCTTGTGGCGGGCTCACCCTCCCCTACGGGGTCCGCTTCGAAAGCCCTGCCCCTCGCCAATTCGTTGATCTTGCCGATCTATCCGTTAACCTATTTGCTTTAATTCCGGGATGTTCGTTCTCTGGCTCTCTGTCGCGGCGTTCTGTTTATGGTTGGGTTTTGTTGGTTCGACCTTCTATTATCCTCTAGGCGATTTTGGAAGCTTTTGGTCGCTATCGAAATGGTTTGCGTTAGTCCTATTTGTTCCAATCTTATTTTGGATTCGCCGTCCTCTGTCGGCTGAGCGCAAAATTGTAAGTTACGTAATTCTGGCTGTTGTGCTATTCGTGGTCTGGGGACTTTGTGCTGCATCAATGAGTCTTTTGAATGGTTTGTTAGATCGATCGCAGGCCACGACTCATGCGTGTAACTTCGTGTCGACATACCAAAAATCCTATGGAAGAGGCATATCTAGAACGCGCAACCATTGGCTCGAAATAACTGGATGTGCGCCCGAGCTGCCATCGGGTGGTACTCGATTGCAAGTGGGTGGTGCATGCTTTGAGGCTTTGAAAAGTGCAAAGCCATCTCAGAAAATCTACCTTGATACGCATCCTGGAAAATTTGGAGTCCTCTGGCTTGAGCGCTGTAGACCTAATGCAGATGTCCTTCCAACGCCCAAACTAACCAACTAAGAGCCTGCCTGCCGGGAGGCAGGGGCGCATAGTCACGGGTGAGGGGTAGCCTCACCCCGTTGCGCATTCCACAAACTTTCTATACCATCCTGCCTACGACTCCATGACTACAACCCCTGAAATCAGAATCTCGCACCGTTCGGAACGAATAGTTTCTACTCTCATTGATTCGATACTTCTCATCGCTCTGGGACTCCTCCTCGATGCTCAGATCATTTTCCTCCGAACCATGGATAACATGTTGTTCGCAGTGCTGTGCTCAACGGCTTATTTCGTGCTGCAGGAAGGACCCTTGGGCAAAGGGCAGACTATAGGAAAGCGAATCTTTGGCCTTCGCGTGCTCCATAGAGACGGTTCACTGCTCAGCTATGGACAGGCATTTAAACGGTATTTCTTTGCAAGTCTAATTTCCATGTTTTGCAGTCTGCCGGAGATGTCAGTAGGGGAACTGCAAAGCAAATGGTCGTTGTTGTCGACTTTTGGAGTGGCTTATTACCTGCTCGACTTGATCGTTTTCTTCCGTGACCCTCAATCACGCGCGATGCATGATTACTTAGCCCAAACCGTGGTGCTTAAGACCAGAGGAGAAATACCAACGAGTTGGCCGGCATCCCTTCCTGTTCCTGCGGCAGCGTTCCCTTGGAAGCGTTACAAAGTCGGAATTGGATTGATCGCTGCATATTTCGGGGTGCGAGTTTGGTTAAACTTTGCGGCCCCCGTCCCTGTGGTGGAAGAGCATCAGCGGTTGTATGGCCGCGCGCTTCACCAGGCAGGGATTATTGTTTTTTCTGCAAAACAGGAAGGGCCGCGATTGCGCTTGGAGATTAACAGGGTGTCGTTTAACCCGCTATTGCGCCGAAAAGAAACCGAAATTCAGCAAAAAGCTGCGCTTTGGGCTACTCACCGGCTTATAGACAAAAACATAATTAATCCCGCTTCTGTCAAAACTGTGGTGTATGTGTGGCGTGGTATTTTCAAGAGCGACCCCACCGCGATATGGACGGTCGATACCATGACGTTTCGACCCTATCAGTTGTCTTTAAGCAGTTCCCCGAAATAGAAGACTCGAGCCAGCGCTTTCGAGCGTACCCCGACAACCTCTTATAGGGGAACCATCCCGCGGTTCCCCTCACCGCCTTGCGGTGAGGCTCCCCTCCCCTACGGGGTTCGCTTCGAATGCCCTGCCCTCGTTTGCGGTGCCTGCCGGCAATGGCTTTTAGATGCCGGCGTCTGTATGATTATTGAGTTATGTCGAAAGTTATTTTATGGTCCATTGTTTTGGTCTTCACTTTCTCTGGATGTCTCCGCTACGGGAAAGTCCGTAATGCTGACCCTATTGAGGTCGAACGATGCAAGAGTGATTGTTTTGATAGACGACGTAAATGTGGCCAAGGAGTGAGTTGTGATCAAGCCGCTCGTTCATGTGTGGACGGATGCGCACATGCGGGAGAGAAAAAGGGTTGGAGCTTAACTCCATCCAGCGACAACACTCAGCCAGCAAAAGATCCAAACTTCCCGAAGAAAGTCATCACACCATAAGAGCCTAGACCAGAAGGCGCCTGACCCGCCAGCCCGCCTTCGGCATCCTCTTCTCCTAGTCATGCGGTAACAAATTGTGACCGCATCTCCCGCGAATAAATTTCGTACATATGCATCTAAGGGATGGGGGAATCCTATGAGCAAAATAGCGCAGACGATCAATATCGAGCAGCATATCTACCTGATTCGCGGGCACAAAGTCATGCTGGATAGTGATTTGGCTGCCCTCTATGGGGTGACAACAAAGCGGCTGAATCAGCAGGTGAGCAGAAATAGTGAGCGTTTCCCGTCGAAGTATATGTTCCAGCTATCCCAGGAAGAGACAAACAACTTGAAGTCGCAATTTGCGACCTCAAGTTCCATGCGGTTGCAATTTGCAACCGCATCCAAACGCAACGTTCGGTATCGTCCCTATGTTTTTACTGAGCATGGCGCCATCATGCTCGCCGCCGTCCTAAACAGTCGGATTGCGATTCAAGCAAGCCTGGCGGTTGTTGACGCATTTGTACGGCTTCGTGAGATACTCGCTACCCACAAAGACCTCGCCAAAAAACTGGAAGAACTCGAAGATAAATATGATGAGCAATTCAAAGTCGTTTTCGACGCGATACGCGAACTGATGGAGAAACCCGTAGAACGCTTGCCACCTCCGCCAAAAATTCGAGGTTTCCGAGTTTGAAGATCAATTCTTTAAGGTTCCAATTTAGAACCTTAACCGAAGGTGCCTGACCCCACCAGCCCGTCTTCGGCCCCCCGTTTCCTTCTAGCCCCACGCTGACGCCCGCGAAAGTCTTATCTCGAGTTAATCAAAAGGACGCTCTTTTTACCTTTTAAGGCAATTAAACGCGTTGAATGCCGTTTATTTCCTCTTCAGCGCCCTCTTCAACGTCTTCAACACAATCTTCAACGCCTTCAACGCCAGTTTCAACGTATTCAACGCACAAGAAGGAACAGCTTGGGGAAGTTGTTGGAGCCTGTGACCTGACCCCTTCCCCGCTGAGATTCGCCGGGCTGAAAGTCTTACAAACACGTTCTACAATGTTGACGTGATGAAGATTCTGCAATTGGTCATAGTGTTTGTCGCACTCTTGCCTGCGATTCCGTCTTTTTCTGAAGTGCCGATAAAATCTAAATCGGAACTGGGCACGATAGACGGGGCAACGCTTCAATCGCCTGTTGCAACGATGAAAGCTAAGTCTGATCTTCGCATTTCCGATTGGTCTTTGGGATATTTCGAATATTCCAAGTCACGCGAGGCTTGGCTGATGCAGGATGAAAAAGACGAAATGAGCCCCGTGTGTTGGCATACGCATTTCGCTGGCAAACCAGCCCGACCATTCTATTTTGCATCTGGAAGTCGTATGGGCGATGGCTGCTTGAACGAAGCCGTTCTTCTGACTGATACCGACAAGGCCATTGTTGTTTACATTCCGTGCTCAACTCTGACAGGGTTTGCCGAAATTGAAAACATCGTTGGAGAACTAAAAATACCGAAAAACTTTCGGCTCATTTCAGCTAATTGTGAAAAAGGATGGCCGCTGGCAAAAGTCCCTTCCCACTGAGCCGAAAGGTGCCTGACCCAACAGAGAACACGGGAGATATATGCCGAAAAAACCTAAAAAAGAAGAGCCGCTCGATGAGTCCGATATCGCGAAGCTGATGAAGATGACCAAGCGGATGAAAGCGGAGAATGTCAAAGTCCCGCCCAAAGGTTCCCCGGGCGGCAACAACAAATGGCGTTCCGTTGAACCCAAATTTGTTGAGAAAAAAGAAGAACCCGCCACGACCATTGAAATGGGCGGGATGCAGGTGGCTCCGGAACGACGAGAAGAATACGAGAACTGGCGTAAAGACAAAATCGTCGAAGCCAACGAACGCCGAGAAACCTCAGCCCGCCGGGCCAAAGCCGCCGCTGAAGAACGCCGTAAAGCGCAGAGGGCCGCTGATGGGCCTGACGCTACTCCTGAATAGAGGCGGGAAACAATGCTGATTGGGGTGGTGGCTCTAACGCATCTATTGCGTGTGAACGGTGTCGTTGATCACATATCACATTTGACGGGTGCCTATTTGACGGGTGCCTGAACCCTTCCCCGCTGAGATTCGCCGGTCCTGCCTTCCTTAAAGTGTACCTTGCGTTTTGGCTGGTCGCCGTCTACTCTTTTACGTGCGATCGCCTAATTGTCTACTCTCTGCTCTCCTCTGCACCGTTGCTCTAGCGGCGCCACTCAGCGCCAAGCGCTTTCCTGTGCCGCAAGGTAGGGTCACTGACTTGGCTGGTATTCTTTCGGCGTCTGCCCGTCAATCTCTTCAAAACGATATCGCTGTTCTGGAGCACGATACTTCTGCGGAGATCGCCGTGGTCACAGTTCCTTCGCTGAGCGGCGAAACTGTTGAGCAATATGCCAATGCGCTTTTTCAAGAATGGGGCATTGGAAAGAAAGGGAAAAACAACGGTGTTTTGATTCTGGTCGCACCCCAGGAACACCGAATGCGTATTGAAGTCGGCTATGGTCTTGAGCCGGTGCTCCCGGATGGACTGGCCGGAGAGATCATCCGACAGCACATGACCCCAGCTTTTAAGGAAGGAAATTATGACCGCGGCGTGACCGAGAGCACAGCGCGTGTGATTGCGATTATCCGCAGCAACCATCATCTCCCAAGCAACTACACCGCACCGATGTCTGATGAAGACCGCTTCGGCATGGCCGTTTTTATGTTCTTCATGGTTTTAATGGGAGCACCTATTCTGGGTATTGGCTTCGGGTCCAGGACTGTCATTTGGTTCTTGCTGGCACTGCCCATTCTTGCGGTCTGCGGTTTCGTCGTTTGGGCATTGATGGGACCCATCGTGCAAGGCTTTATCGCCGCTGAAGCTATCGTATTTTTCATACTCGGGTATCGGCATGGGAGGCAAAACGCTAAATATGGATTTAATTCCAAGAAGCGCCGGTATTACCGTGCTTGGAGCTTGTTTGGTCCGAAAAGCCTCTTCTGCGGTTCCAGTGGAGGTTCTACAGGAAGTTCCAGCAGTTCCAGCAGCTCTGATTTTGGCGGAGGGACTTCGGGTGGCGGCGGAGCCAGCGGTAGCTGGTAGGGCCCGCCAACCGCCAAACCTACCAACCGACCGACTCCACAAACTTAGGCCTCGCACAAAGAACCTCTATGTTTCTGCGTTGGGCCAGGCCCAACGGACGAATGTAGTGCTCCATTGGGCCTGGCCCAATAGAGAAAGCTAGGGCACTCCCGGCCTGGCGACCATAAGCAGCCGCGCGTCTGGGATGTATCCCACGAAGGGGATGATGTGTCAGACAACGAGGAGGACTTTTATGAATAAACCGTTTGCTATTGCTTTGTTAGTGGCTGGGATTGTCGTGCTGGTGTTCGGTATTAATTCGTATCACTCGCTCGCGTCGGGAGTGTCCCGGGCGGTGACGGGGGCGCCGACGGATAAAGCGATTTGGCTCATCGCTGGAGGCGCCATTGCTTCCATAGTCGGCTTTATCGGTCTTACCCGCTCCAAGATTTAAGGGGGGCTCGGGGTAGTGCTTTCGCGCGTCCCCCGACACCTCTATAGGGGAACCCTCCCGTGGTTCCCCTCAGCCCCTTCATGGGCTGAGGCTCCCCTCCGCTACGGGGTCCGCTTCGAAAGCACTACCCCTCGCCTGAATGGGTGCCAGCCGAGTTCAACGCGTTGAACGTTTCTCCCAAAAACCTACGAAAAACGACGTTAGGTACGTACCTAACGTGCGTTTGGGAATGTTTAGCGCGCTAAACATTCTGGGTTAACTTTCTTCTCGACGCAGGGTCCTATTTGATAGGAGGAAACCCATCATGGATAAGAATAAAAGGCCGTCCGTTGTTTTCAACCCAGGTGAAATCGGCAAGGGTGATTTGAAGCCCATCAAGCACGATTTCAGGAAACCTCAAGCGCCGGAAAAGGAGCCTGAGGAACCGAAGGCACGGCTGGTACGACAAGAAAAACCTATTAAGTAGGCCTTTAGCCGCGGCGGGCGGCTTCGATTTTGGCAATGTCGATCTTCACCATCTCCATCATCGCTTCCATCACACGCTTCGCGGCGGCGGTGTCAGTGCTTGTGATCGCTTCCATCAAGACTCGCGGCGCAATCTGCCAGCGGAACCCGAATTTGTCGATGCTCCAGCTGCATTGGACTTCTTTTCCGCCGTTCTTCACGATGGCATTCCAGTAGCGGTCCGTCTCTTCCTGTGTGTCCGTGAATACCTGGAACGAAACCGCATCCGTAAAGGACATACCCGGGCCGCCGTTTAGCCCGACAAAAGGCTGACCCAGCACAGTAAATTCTACGGTGAGCACATCGCCGGCCTTGCCGTTGGGATAGTCCGTCGGTGACTTGCGGACGGCGGTGACACGGCTGTCCGGGAAAGTCGCGGCATAGAATTTCGCGGCTTCCTCGGCGTTCTTGTTGAACCACAGACATGTCGCAATTTTCATTTTTTTGGTCATGACATCCTCCTGCGAACAGTATATCTATAGGACACTTAAGAACGAGCCTCCACCTCCGCTACGTCCCCTTCCATTCAAGATATAGGAAGGGACAGTCCCCCGGGTGCTTGGGGGACGGGATTCGCATTCGAAAGCCCCCGCCCCTCGTCTGCACTTGTTACGAGGCCTATAAACCAGAAGGGTCTTCCAGCCCGAAAATGAGGTCCTTCCGGCGGATACCCTCACCGATGGCATTTCAATAAACTATTGGGATGCCAAAATACGTTCTGAAAATTGTCGCGGCGCTGCTGGCCGGGTGCCTGGTTGCCGACCCTGCGCTTGCCGGTGGGAATCAACTTACGGCACTCGAGAATCTTCCCGTAACGAGTACCTCCTTCGCCTCCGAAGCCCTCGTGGGCGCACCTGTCCATTTCATTTCCTATCTTCTTACCTCAGGCAAAGTGCGAGTAGCGGCGTCCTTGCTGGGAGCGGCGCTGAGTACCAGTTTTACTCCGAGCGCGGCGCAACCCCCTGCCTCGGCGCGTTGGGTGCTGGAAGCGCCGGCTCAAAGTCAGCTTCAAGATTATTTCTCTAAGCTGCGCGCTTTATCCGTAGGAACATGGAAGAACGCGCGTCCCGATGTTTATCTGCAAACGAACGAATCCCTGCATCATGAGTTCTTCGAAGCTTTGCAAGGTCGCGGTGGGGTGATGATGGGGGTGAGTCTTCAGCAAAACCTGGATTTCATTGTTCACGGGCACCCTTCGTACTATGTCCTGCTCGACATTAACCCTGTCGTCACCGAAGTGATGATCCCTGCGCTGGGCCGGCTGATGGAACGGTACCCCACGCGTCGTCAATTTCTTTCGCATTTGGCAGGCATGGAATTAACGGATGCCGAGATCGCAGGGTTGGTCGAGCCCAAGCGGAAGCATCCCCAAGGCAAATTTGCGTCGCAGAACCAATGGCATGAATACGTCAGTCATGTCGCCGCGCGTCAACCCGACGGTCATGCGGACGAAATCCTCTGGATCTTTGACCACGATATCCTCCCCTTTCTCTCCCTCTCCCCCGAACAGGTGAACATCTCCCATACGGCTCTCGAGTGGCTTTCCAGTTTCGGCGTTACCGGTCTTAACGACTTTCTCAATCACCATGTCCGGCAGTCATGGCACATGGACGTTGACGAAAAAGACGACATCGCCACATGGTTGAACAGCGAAGAGAATTATCAGACGATTCGCTCCTTCTGGCTTCAGGGCCGCTTGCTCGGTGTGTCCGGAGACATTCGCGGATCAAGCCTCGAACGCGTCGGGAATCACTTTCGAGCCCTGGGCGAAAAGTTTTCGATGGTCTATGTCTCCAATATTCCTGACTACCTCTTCCGCATGATGTCGGAAGACGGCCGGCAACTCGTGTTGGATAATTTTCTAACCTTGCTCGGACAGCTCCCCCTGCGGGAAGATGCGCTCTACTTATACGCGGATGAGAAACTTTACGGACACGTACTACCTTTCCCAGCCGAAAAGCGGTCTAGCGGTCTGGCGCAAGAGTCCCCGGCCTTGGCTCTCACGGAGTCCGAAACGGGAACGTGGCACCTCCTGCAGGATGTAGTGTATGAACGCTACGTATCCATCGGGCTATTGGGTGCTGCAGGAGCCTATTTCTGGCTGATGCGCCGATACAAAATGTTTGCGCGGACGAGAATCCGCCTGTTTGTCTCGGGCCTTTATCTGGCCAGTTCAGCCTCACAAGTTGGGCCCATCTACTTGACGTATAAATTCGCACAGCAATTTCATGGGATCATCGCCCGCGAAGAATCTTTGCTGAATATTTTGGAATATCTCACGTTTTATCGCGGTCAGAGCGTCCGACTGCCGGACACGGTAACCAACAGGACGTTGGCGAACTGGCTGCGTGAAGCTGGCGCATGGCCCGTCGAGATCGCTTTGCAGGTGGTGGAACATAATGGCCGGCGGCATCGTTTACTCACCATTGGGACAGATGCGCTGAGCGTGCGGATCCCGCGGTGGCCTCACAGTACATCTTTGTTCAATCTACACACGCATCCTCGTTTCAGCATGGATCCGGCGGCCCAGAGCCACCTTCAGTCGGAGGCCCTGGACCTTCCTTCGCCACAAGACTTTTCGAACTTAAAAGCAGGAGAAAGTCGTTATTTGACCAGTCAAGGTATCCTTCTGTCTTATTCTCACGGCAAAAGTGACAATCCCGGGGAATACGTCATCCTCGTGGATGACAAACCGGTGCGGAAGTTTTTGGACAAGGAGAGCTTTGAGGCTGATCAATCGAGTGCTGTGCTGTTTATTCGTTCTGCAGTCGATGACGGCGTCAATCTGATCGAGATCATCTATCCGAATGGCGATCGTGTGAAGTACAACCGAAACACGTCACTGGAAAGCCTCTTCAATGAAGCAGCTCCTGCGTACGCACCGCAGCAATCTCTGAGCCTCTCGCCTTCCCGCCTGCTGCAAACAGCATCGTAGGTTAGTTCAATAAAACCATTGCAATTGTCTCGGATTGTCCTTAGAAACGTAGACGAGGGAAATTCCTCGAAAGGGAGAAATACGATGACCAATGCCGAACAGCAGCAGAATCCGCAGGATGGGAATTCCGAAAATAAGATCGATTTATCGATGCACGAGCCTTCCAGCCCGATGCCCCGCGTAAGCGCGCTCTTGGACGCTATCAAGGCCAAGTTGTGGACCGGGCGAAAGAAATGGGTCACGGCCACCATCGGCGCCTTCGCGTTCCTCGCCGTTATCACGATGATGATGTCCCCGCGCAAGGCCTCTCAAGTTGCTCAGGTGCCGATCCAGGTCGCCCAGCCCACCCGGCCGGCCGCCTCCCAGGTGTCTCGCAAAGCCCCCAGCCGGTCCAAAACATCGGTTCGCCGAACCGCGAAAAAGTCGGCGGCCACCTCCAGCGCGAAAAAGACGACCAAAAAGAAACGCGCACGCTAACCGGAAGCTGATCCAGAGACTAGCCGGCCGGGCTGCCCTCACCGCTAGTTTTGTTACCCCACCGTACTCCATGACCTCCAATCATTAGGGCTTTATGGCTATGCGAATTGCACAAGTGGCACCTTTATACGAAAGCGTGCCCCCAAAGTTGTACGGGGGTACCGAACGCGTTGTGTCCAATCTGACCGAGGAATTGGTGAGACAAGGCCACACCGTGACTCTATTTGCGAGCGGTGACTCCACCACGCGCGCCGAGCTCGAAGCGATGCGGCCAAGGGCGATCCGACTCGATCCCTGTTGCAGAGACCCGCTCTCCAGTCATTATTTAATGATGGAACGCGTCTTGAAACGGGCCCATGATTTCGACATCATTCATTTCCATATCGACTATCTACATTTTCCGCTCTCCCGGCGATTGCACGTACCGACGCTCACGACGCTACACGGCCGCCTGGATCTGTCTGATCTTGCCCATATCTATGACGAATACACGGATATGCCGGTGGTCTCCATCTCGCTCTCGCAAAGGCTGCCTTTGCCGCAGGCTCAGTGGGCCGGCAACGTTTACCATGGCCTGCCTCTGGAACTTTTTACGCCAACTCTGAAATCTTCCAAGTATCTGGCCTTCCTGGGGCGCATTTCCCCCGAAAAGGGCGTCGATCGGGCCATCGAAATCGCCAAACGGGCCAAGATGAAGCTCAAAATCGCGGCGAAAGTCGACGTGAAAGATGCCAAGTACTTCGCCGAGAAGATCAAACCTCTCCTCGATCATCCGCTCGTCGAGTTTCTGGGGGAAATTGATGAGCGCCAGAAAAATGAATTTTTAGGTAACGCGGCGGCTCTGCTTTTCCCGGTAGATTGGCCGGAACCCTTCGGCATGGCGATGATCGAGGCGATGGCCTGTGGAACGCCGGTGATCGCTTTTCGCAGAGGATCAGTACCCGAAGTGATCGACGAAGGGATCACAGGATTTATTGTGGAATCCATCCCTCAGGCCGTTCAGGCGCTCAAAAAAATTGCGAAGC
>JANLWZ010000222.1:0-8091 GCA_031364865.1 Elusimicrobiota bacterium | reverse complement strand
CTCCCTTTGTTTGATTCGGCGCATCATTAAAGTTTTTTTAACGCGACATCGCAAGCTGCGCGTTTTTTTGAAGCATTTCGTTCTTTGGGTCGAACTCCAAACCGCGCTTAAATAGTTTCGCCGCTCCCGCATAATCCTGCTGCTCATAAAGCGCGATACCCCAGTTATTCCAGGCCGCGGAGAGCTCCGGATCTATGGCTAAGGCGTCTTGATAGAGCGCCACGGCTTTCTTCCATTCTTTCGCGTTCGCATATTCCAGACCGAGGTTGCATCGGGCGGCAGCGTAATAGCCAAGGACATGCCTTGTGAAAAAATCGCGGTGTCCTGTCGTGAGACACTCTCCGCGGCATGCCGATGACAGGAGAAGCCGATCGCTTTGCTGCCGTGACAAGGAATCTTCAGGCTTCCAGTCGTGAGCATAGAGCAGTCCGTGCGACTTATAAGGCTGGCCGGCAAATTTCATAGGGAGTTCCACGAAAAACGGCCGCTTATGCGCGCTGTAGTTCCACAGGGCATTCTGCAATTCCGGACCGTTCCGCATCGGGACGGCAGGCAAAAACTCCGGCCAGCGCTTTTTAAGCTGTTCATAGCCCCAGCGCGTCCTGAAAAAACTGAGCAGCATCACATCTGGCCGGCGCTTTTCCACCAGCTGAAGCACCTGGATCGAAAAGTGAGTCGTGTCATCAGGGTCGTAAAGGACAGCACCCTGCGGCATCGTCCGGAGCAGACTCCGCGCATAGTCGTAAGCGTAGAAGTCATGGCGGAAGCTTTCCCACGCCCAGGTTTTAGCGCCAAGCATCACGAGAAGCACGACGGCGAACACGGAACGCGGCGCCCAAGGTCGAATCAAAAATGTGCCACCTGCCACCATGAAATATCCCCAGAGCAGCGTCGGAACGATAAGGTATGGCTGCAAAATCGCGGAGGTTGAATCGGCATCCTGTGGCAAGTTAGAAAGAACAAAGAACGCCGGCCCAGAAATAATCCAGACCACCAGTATTCCTAAGGTCCAGGCCCGGTGATCTCGGTTGCGACATAAGCTGAAAAGACCAAACAACCCAAGCACGATGCCGCCGATGCTCAGGTTGGTGGCAAAAGTTTCAACAAAATAACCGCTTTGCTTGATGATCGACAACGGCGTCCAGGCGAGCACGCTTTCTTCGGGATGGAGCTTAAGCCCACCGTAGTCGGCTCGCGTAATGACCCGCCAAAAATTACGCCAAGAGGACGGATCCCCCCAATTGACGACGGGGTCCTGCGCTGCACGGATAGGCAGATATAGAAAAACACAAAGGCCAAGGAGAAAATACAGAAAGGTCGAACGCGTCAACGTGCGCGCAGGCGCAATCAGGAAGAGCGGCAGAAGAAATATCAGCGTCAAATGAACGGAAAGTCCCAGGCCGAGAATCAGAGCCGCCCACGAGGGTCCACGGGGATTATCGGACTGCAGGCAGAGCACTATGAGCGCCGCCAGGAAAGCGGAAAGGGTGTACATTTCGGCGACCCTGGCCAGTGCGGTGACAGCGGGCGAAGCAGCAAATAAGAGAGTAACGGCCAAGGCAGAGAATTTGTCATTCCCCGCGGTCGTAGGCGTCCCCTTCCTACCCCCACCAGTGACCGTGGGGGATGACAGCAATTTATAGAGCAGCGTCACGGTGCCCGCCGCAAAAACGGCACTCATCACATTCACGCGATAAGCGATATTTCCGAAGGGAAGGAGAGTGACAAAGGCTTTACCCAGCAGGACGTAGAGAGCGTAACCCGGCGGATGCGCGATGCCTAAGGTGTAGATCGAGGCGATCAGATCGCCAGAATCACGATAGGCGGGAACGGTGCCATTTAAGCCCTGAAGGTAGAAAAGGAAGGGGATGAAGAAGACAAAGACGCTCAATTAATACGTTCTGAGATCCCCAGAATCTTCAGTGTCAATGTCGTAATTACTGCGGAACGTGACGTTTTCATGCTTCTGAACGGCGACCAGCTTAGGCGCCTTGCCTTTCCGGTGCTGATAAAAATAAATGTTGTGGATCTCTTGCTTCCGATCGACTTCATCGACATAAAAATCGTGTTCCGGCGCTTTGCTCTTGGCTTTCTTGCCGGGATAAAAGCGGCGCTCATACTCCCGGTGCCGGCCGTACATGGAGCCGGAGAATTTCTCAAAAGAACTGACGGGCAGCACGCCTTCTTCAGGATTGTTCACATCCCGTTTGATCAGCGGCTTGGAAGCCACAACCTTCTGCTGTTTTTCTTCTTCGCGGATGCGCTTCAGCTCATGGTTCATTTGGGCTTCAGCCGACGGCGCGTCCACGGCACCCTTTTTGGGAACCCATGTATCGCCAGCCTGGGTCACAGGCTCGTTACTGAGAGGCACATTGAGGAAAGCATCATTGACCGATGGAGTTTTCGGCACCCTCGCCACCTGCTTCGTGTCTTTGGGAAGCGCGGCCAGATCGGCCTCCACATTCGAAGGAGTTTTGACGCCCTTAGGCACCCAGGCATCGCTATCGGCGGAAAGTGCTCTGGTATTTTGCTGTGGGGATTCCGTCACCGCCTCCGATTCCGCCGGTTGTTTCGCGGCCGACGGTGATCCGGCAATTAATTCTTCAGTAGAAGGAACGTTCTCGTCATCAATGTTGACGAGTTCGCGTGACTCCACCGCCTCACGTCCTGCAGGGCGCGCATTCTTTGGCACTACGACGCGTTCCGAGCTCTGACCCGGCCACGGAGGCTTGCGCGCCGTTTCGCGCGATGGCTTTGACTCGGGCACGCTTACTTCTTTGCGTTCCACCCATTTCGTGCCGCCTGCGGTTACGGCACCCGCAGAGGAGCCCGCCTTAGAAGTTGCTTTCCCGCCAGTGGGAAGCCAGACGTCTTTGCTCGCCGCCGGCACAGCGGCTACCTCCGCTGAAGAACTTTGGCGATAACGCCGGCGCCTGCTGGATTTTCTTGAGGCGGGCGCAGCCTCTCGTTCCGTCACTCTTTCCTGCTGAACCGATTCTCCAGCGTCTACAGCTTCTCGAGATGCCGCGGCTTGCGATTTCTTCGCTGTGCCCGTAGGGACATAATCACCGCGTGCTTCGTCCCACTCATACGCTTGTGAGGAGCCTTGCGCCGGTGCTGGCTGGCGCTCATCACGCGAGCTACGTGTGGACTGCGCTTCCTCCACAGAATCTAGCGCCTGAGCGGCGCGCATGTCCTGCGCTCGGGCCTGGGCAAGATGTTCCTCGTAATTGGAGCGCACCGAATAGATCCTCTGTCTTCGTCCAGCTTTATCGTAAACACTGACAATCGTGTAGGAAAGATCACGCGCGAATTCGATCACAGCTCTGCCGCCTTTCCAGTGGCCGCCGAGGTAGGGTTCTTCGATGATGAAGCGCGTAGCATTCTCATCAATACGGCTGGAAGTCAACGTGAAGAGATCCGGCAGGCGTTCCTGATGTATGGAAAGGCCCTTGGCGTCTGGGCCGAGCGCGGCAACGATGTCCACAGCAGATGCCGGGGCGATTTCAACGGCGGCAAGAAGCCTGGGCAAAAGGAAAAGCGCCCCTGCGGCCAGGGTAAAAGCCTTAATAAAGGTAACGTTTTTATGGAAATCTAGGGTCATCGTTGTTAATCGCTCTTAACTTCTAACCGAATTGCCGCGAAAAATCAATACCTTTGAACTAATTTTAGAGCAAATCAGACGGGTCAACGTCGACCGCCATATACGCTTTCCTGGGCTTCCAATGTTTGAGTACGACAAGGATCTGTTCAAGGCTTTTGTCGTCCCCCTTGATGAGGACCTGATATCGAAATTGTCCGCGCATTTTACTGTAAGGCGCGGGAGAAGGGCCAAGGAGACTTGCTCCCGTATCCATCGCTTCCAGCTTGTCGTAGATCGCCTGCGCCGCCGCTTGTGCCGCTTCTTCTTTGGTCGCCCGCAAAACGACGTTCACGAGCTGCGTGTAGGGCGGGTAGCCGAGCGTTTTTCTGTCGGTAATCTCGCGCTCATAGAATCGCAGATAGTCATGCTCTTTGGCGGCTTCAAGCGCGTAATGATCGGGATGATGTGTTTGAACGTAAACGAGTCCGCGCTCTTTGCCGCGGCCGGTACGGCCCGCAACCTGCGTAAGAAGGCTAAACGTACGTTCCGCGGCGCGAAAGTCCGGCAAGTGCAGCGATACGTCCGCGTCCACGACACCCACCAGAGTGACCGCGGGGAAATGAAATCCTTTGGCGATCATCTGGGTACCCACAAGGACATCCAGCTCCCGATTCGCAAAAGCCCTATAAATCTTTTCATGGTTTTGCTTTTTGCTCGCGATGTCTTTGTCCAGACGTCCCAGTTTCACGAAAGGATAGAGCTTCTTCAGTTCTTCTTCTATTTTCTGGGTGCCGGAACCATACTGACGCACTTTCATGCTTTTGCACTGCGGGCATTGAATGGACACCTTTTGCCGTTGGGAACAGGTATGACACTGCATGTAAGGACTCTGCGACTCACTGCTTTTGTCCGCATGATGCAGCGTGAGCGTCATGGAACAGCGCTCACAGCGCGCGACCCAACCGCATTTGGAGCAGCGTAGAAAAGGCGTAAAGCCGCGGCGGTTCACAAAAAGAAGAATCTGTTCTTTACGCGCGAGACGCTGCTCGATCGCGAGCCGGAGAGGTTCGGAAAAGATGGAAAAATCGGAACGGCGGCTGACCCGAGAGGCGGCCGACCCGAGAGGCGGTGAGAGGTTTTCCTCATGAGAACTTCCACTCACCGCCGTTCCGGCTTGCCGAATTTCTGGTTTGCCGCCGCTCTGGTTTGCCGCCGCACCCGGTCTTCTATCAATCAGCTCGACCGGCGGAAGCTGTCGTTCTTCGATGCGCGATGTCATTTCTAAGAGCGTGTACACACCTTCTTTGGCTTTCCAATAGCTCTCCATGCTGGGCGTGGCGCTTCCCATGAGAAGGACGCTCGAGGTGAGTTCCGCGCGCTTCAGCGCCACTTCGCGCGTGTGATAGCGCGGGCGATCCTCCTGCTTGTAAGTCGCTTCATGCTCTTCATCCAGAACAATGAGTCCGAGATTGGGGAACGGCGCAAAGACCGCCGAGCGCGCGCCGAGGATGACGCGTAGGTCGCCGCGGCGCGCGCCATCCCAGGTTTTATAGCGCTCACCTTCGGATATTCCACTGTGCCAGAGCCCAACCTTGGTGTTCCCATAACGTGCCTTCAACCGGTCATAAAAAGGGGGAGTGAGCGCGATCTCCGGCAAAAGAAACAAGGCCTGTCGACCCTTGGCGAGGACACGGTCCATGGTTTGAAGGTAGATCTCAGTCTTTCCGGAATCGGTGATGCCGCGGATGAGAAAAGGTTTGAACTGATGAGCGGCCACGGCCGCGGCGAGCGGCTCCAGAGCCCCGGCTTGCGCCGTGGAAAGTTTGAGCGGCTCGTCTTTTTCCTGCGCTGCACCACTCTCTGCGGCAGGCTTCTTGGGTTCCATGAGCGTAGGCGAGACCATCGCGGCGAGCGCTTCGCCAAAAGCGGACAGGTAGCGTCCGGAAATCCAGAGAGCAAGCGTCATCATCGTTTCGTTGAGGAAAGGTCCATCATCCAAAAAGCGATAAATCGGTTTGGTAGGAAAGGAGGGTTTCTCCTCCTGCACTCCCACGATGAACCCAACCAAACTTCTAGGACCGAATGGTGCGAGCACGCGCCGCCCGACGACAGCACCCGTTTTAGAGAGTGTATCGGGTAGGCTGTAATGAAACGTTTTGTCGAGCGGCAAGTTGAAGGCCAGTTCTAGAAACATGAACGGCTCACGATATCAAACCCACCGTTGTGCGGCAACAGCTGGGCACAGATGCGATCTGGGCCTATTGGACGCAATTTTTGGACCATGGCACTATATCCTCTCTGGCTAAAACGCCTTAAAATCTAGAGGAAATCATGAACAGACTTCTTACTCGATGGGCGATCTGCGTCCTCATACCGTGCCTCACACTTGATCCTGCTTGGTCGTTGGCAAGGGGCTCAGAGTCGCCAGGTCAAACTTTTCAGTCTCTTTTCTTCTCCCAGGCGTTAAATCCCGCACAAATATTCTCACGAAAACTCTTAGACCAACAACCTGTTGGTGGTCAACTGTATCTAGAGGAAGTAGCGAGCGACCCGCAGCCAAGACTCACGAATGGACGATTTTCAGAGAAGCCCGGCGGCAGTCCGGAAGATGCTTTGAGAACGATCCAGTCAAAAAACATCCTGAGACTAGCGGCGGAAGCAGGAACATTGACCTTAGCTCTCTATGCCCCCCATATCCAAGGCATAAGCTTGCACACGATGCGAAGAGATTTTCAAAAACTAGCGAGCAAGGGAATTCTGACCAAAGACATCCAGAACGTTCCGCATCGCTACAAACTCTCGCTTCCCGGTTCGAAGACGCCCAAAGAAATCAAGCCAAGCTATAAAGGCATTCCAAGGTTCAACGTATCGCAAGGGACTCTGAAGAGATATCGAGTAGCGGCGGACTTCAATCAAAACGAACTTGCACAGCCATTGAATAAAAGTAAAACCTATATCTCTAAATTGGAATCTGCAGATCGCTCGGCGCATCCGACAGAGATTCGTCGAATCCACCAGACCATTTTGAATCTGCTGCAAGCCCATCGACAAGCGATGCACCTCTCATCCCAAGAAGTGGCCCAGGCCCTGGGAATTCCTCATGAAGCTCTCGAGAGCATTGAGTCAGGCGCCTTTTTCCCGACTCCAGCTTTCCTCTCAAGACTGCGTTCCACGATGGATCGCCTGGGAGGACAACGTCTCAACCTCTATAGAAAGCAAGCGCCTGTCGACTTGGCAGTTCTTGCCAAGGCTGCCGATGTAAGCTGGCAATTCGTGCGAAACATTGAAAATAACGATTCTCATCCATCGACAGAGGTTTTCACCACCCTCTATGACAAACTTTTAAAAGTCATGTCTGGCAAATTTAAAGCGACACGCACCGCCGTAGAATTAACCTGGGAGGAAATAGCTGCCGAGTCAAATATTTCTGAAGCGGTCATCGAAGACTTCGAGAAGGCAAAACTGCTTCCTGAGCCTGCCGTCATGGGCACTCTTTTTAGAACTCTTCGCGATTTAACAGGCCCAAAAATCCGAGCAAGGCGCATGGATGCCGGTATTAAGCAGCGCGAAGCAGGACCCTGGGTTGGTCATGGCCAGACCTTTATAAGCGAAGTCGAACGCAACGTGCACCCACAGGATCCCTCCGTTCTTCGATCCATTTACAGGTATCTTTTGACCCCACCCAAGCCGAAACCTCACAAGCGGATTGCGCCCCAGCCAGTAAGAGTTTCATCTGCTATTCAAAGAATACGCATGAGCGTATCAAGACGCTTTCATGACATGTTTGAACACGCGATCCTCGGCCAAGTCAAGATCATCGAACGCATCGGTGATCACAATGCCAAGGCAGAATACCCGGATGGAAGCATTCATACGCTCCATCTTCCTACGTTTTTCCAAAAAGCGGTCGTTTTGCGGCAAAAAAACCAATTACTCTCAGCCGCTTAAGTCATGGTTTGCTCTTGATACTGCTGGAATACTATCCTTCCAGCGTGAGACTTCATTGAGCGACTCAGAACCCATCGTTGATTACCCCTGCTGGTGGACGTACGCAATCATCGGACCTGACGAAGAAGGTTTGCGTCTGGCCATAGGCGCCATCACGCGCGGCTTGGAGCATAAAGTTGAGTTTTCCAAGGAAAGCACCCACAAAAAATATGTTTCGCTTCACGTCGATGTCTGGGTCACGTCCGAAGCCCACCGCAACGAAATCTTCCAGGCGTTCAAAGACCACCCGCAAGTCAAAATGGTTCTCTAGTCCAACTCATGAGAGGCGGCAGACCAGAGGGTCGGTATACCAGAGAATCGGCTAACCAGAGAGGCAGCGAGTGGTAGCCTCTTATAAAAACTTCCTTTCGCCGCCGTTCCGGAATGCCGCCTCACCGGTCAGCCGCCGCACGTCGCAAAAACAGCATTGAACTCGGCTGGGCAGCTGGCTTATTCTGCACTACAACCCTCGATCAGTAAGGTGCGTTCAGCGATGGATGAATAGTCTGATGCTGGAATCA
>JANLWZ010000210.1:0-2447 GCA_031364865.1 Elusimicrobiota bacterium | reverse complement strand
CGGGAGCGAAACTCCCCACGGGCCGGCGCGAAAGCTTACGCGATGGTCATCACATTCCGGGAACGGGCAACGGACTGTGGGAGCCTTTTCTCGGAGCGAGCCTTCGCAAGGATTTCGAATGGGTCACGCTTTCTTTCAGCGCGAATTTCAACCGGCCCATCGGAACTCTGGGCGGCGGCATCAAAGATGGTAACCGCTGGGAGCTCATCGAGGCGGTGAGCGTTCCGCTCAACCGGCGCTTCAGCATCGGCGGGGGCGCGAACCAAACTTGGATCGCCGATAAAGTTCAGAACGGCGCGGTTCTCGCCAACTCAGCCGAGCGCTCCATGGGCGCTTTCCTGACGACGACTTATTTTCTGACACCGCTAGTGGATCTCACCGGTACGGTCGACTTCTCTCTGCCCGCCCAACACCTCAGCGTGAACTACGCCGCCTACCGCGCCTTCACCCTCACCGTAAAGTACGGCTTCTACTGATCCGTCATTGCGTCTATGGAAAGAGAATCAAGGGTAAAACTTGCCCCTGGCAAGATTTACCCTTGCATTGAGGTCTCCCCTCGCGAGGGAAGCACGAGTGTTGTTGGTCTCCGGTCCATTTTCCTAGTCCGCTTGTCGCTGACGCTCTTTGCTTTATTCTTGCGATACCTAATGCGTCTATCTGAGCTCTCTGGGCAGTAGTGCCCTGGGCTAGGATAAATTCGAGGTATTGGGCGCGGGCTAACCGAGGAGTTGGGTCTCAGGCGAAGCCTGTACCACCGCAATGATTGAGCTCTCATCGCCCACCTCCAAGAGCAGTCCTTCAGCACGTCTCATTTAGGTGCCGGGCCGGTGACTCTTGGACAGCCGCAAAGCATTCAGGTGTCAGAACATCGTAGTCTCCCTGGGTCAAATTTCTGGCCGTTCTTAGCCACCGCCAGCGACAGGCTGGCAATTTTTCTGGCTAATGCTTTTCTAGCCTGCGAACTGTTGCGTCCTTTGGAGGTTAGCAGGTGCAGGTAATACTGTTTTAGCGGCCCTTCATCGGTACGAATCACGCTAAGTGCCGCCGTCATGTAAACGCACTTTAGAGTGCGACAGAACCGAGGCTGACGCCGGCCATAGACGACTCCCCCGCTGGTCATCTCCAATTTCACGAGCCCGCAGTAACTCCAGTAGCGGCCATCCGTAGCAAAACGCCTGGCATCTACCACAATGGCGGCAATCTTAACCGCTCCTATAAGGCCGATCCCTGGAATCGTCTCGAGGTTACCGATCAAGGCATACTGTTTTCGAAGCCCCTCGAAGCACTTCCTGTAGCGTAGCCTTTGGCTCTCGAAATGCTCGATTCCGTCGTCAATACCACTTAAGACAAAGCTCTCGTGCTCGCCATCGAGATCTTGGTCTCGCCTGTCCCGACCAACCGCCCGCATCAGGGCAGAACGTTGGTTCTTTGCACGCACCCCAGCTTCGATGACGTCCTGATACCCACTGACAACCTTACGCAGGTAAATGAACTTGTCCCCGCTATGATAAACGGGTTTCAGTAGCCCCGCTTTTAGAAGGCGAACCAGTTTCTCTGCGTCGATGCGATCGGTTTTCGCCCCTTCCGAGAGCAACCGATTGCGATGAGGATCGCATACAATCAACTCATCCACCCACTCTCGCAGCTCCGTGTACAGCCACTGAGAAGTCGTCGTCTCTTCCAGGGTAAGCGTCCGCTTACCCTTCAGCCGGCTGAGGTACAGCTGCAGGTCCTTGAGGCTCGCCGGCACATCTATCGTATGCACCTTCGACGAACCTGCTTCCATCCGGGCTACTGCCATATTTTTTTGCGCCCAGTCCAATCCTATGTAATGTTCCTTCATGACGGTCTCCTTTTTACGCAGCCGCGCAATACCCTTGCTGCTGCCTTAGCCGAATACGTAACAACGTATCCAGAGCTTCAAAAGGACAGGGACCTTTTTGGGAGACCGTCTTTCCATTTAACCGGGGAGCAAGCGAAGCGGCGACCGTTGCAACCTTCACACCGTGAAATGCCTATACATCATCGGAACCTTTCACAGCTGCGAAGGTCCCAAGCGCCCTTGGCGGGCGCCGGGATGACGCGCCCTTAATGCCCCTCGGACGGAGCCCGCTACTGCACCGGAGCTTCGATGAAGGTAATGAGGTTGCCGCCGCGATCTTCGGGCTGGCGGAACTCCAGGCGGAACATGCCGTTGGCGATACTCACGCCATCGGGGATGGTGAGGGGATACTGCACTTCACGCTTGAGATTGTAGGAAGCCACGCTGCGAACCACGCCGATGGGCTTGGGCTGCCCGCCCGCGGGAGTGAAGAAGGCGAAAAAATCACCGAAGGCGAAGGCTTTGCCTTCACTGCTCAGCTCGGCCCGGAAGGCCGGGGTCTGATCGGGAAGTCTCAAGAGCCCCAAGTTGGCCAGGGAGGCTTTGAACTCCGGGTTTCCCTTGC
>JANLWZ010000188.1:0-2047 GCA_031364865.1 Elusimicrobiota bacterium | reverse complement strand
GATAAAGCGGTCAGCTTCGGGGCAGCGCGGCCACTTGAAATCTTTAGGGGCAGGGTCCAAAAATTCTGTATTCATGAGTTATCGATCTGCGCTTTCTGTAATTTGCCGCTGTAGTCCAGGTAGACGGTTTTCCATTCTGTGAATATATCGATACCGGTCTTCCCGGCTTCACGGTGGCCGTTGCCGCTTTGCTTCACACCGCCGAAAGGCAGGTGGACTTCGGCGCCGATCGTGGGTCCGTTCACATAGATGATGCCTGCTTCAATATCTTTTACCGCGGCGAACGCGGCGTTCACATTTTTCGTATAGATCGAACTGGAAAGGCCATAGGCGCTGTCGTTCAGCGCTTCCACGGCTTCCGCGGCGTCCTTCACTTTCAACACAGAAAGGACCGGGCCAAAGATCTCTTCCTGGTAGATTCTCATGCTCCTGGTAACGCCAGCAAATATAGTCGGTTCCACGAACCAACCGGCCGCGACGTCTTTCCCCGTAGCACGCTTACCGCCGCATAAGAGCTCTGCGCCTTCGCCTTTGCCCGCCTCAATATACCGCAGGACCCGCTTCAATTGAGTCTCGTTGACGAGAGGACCCACGTCGGTCCCCTTTTTGAGGCCTGGCCCCAGTTTCAAACGTTTGGCTTCCTTAATTAGACGTTCCACAATTTCATCAAAAACGGGTGCTTCCACGATAAGACGGCTGGTCGCCGTGCAGCGCTGACCTGCCGTGCCGAAAGCGCCCCAGAGCACGCCTTCGATCGCGAGCTCCAGGTCGGCATCAGCTAACACAATCTGCGCATTCTTTCCGCCGCATTCCAGGGACACGCGCTTGCCGGATGCCCCGCAGGTCTGTGCAACGTGTCGACCCGTTTCGGTCGAACCGGTAAAAGAGATCAGCGCGATGTCTCGGTGCTTGGTGAGCGCGCGACCCGTGGTCTCCCCTGTTCCTAAAACCAGATTGACCACACCGGCAGGAATTCCAGCTTCTTCCAAAGCTCTGACAAATTCAACCGCGCACATGGGCGTATCTTCGGCGGGTTTCAGAATGATCGTGTTGCCGCAGATGAGCGCGTGCAGCCCCTTCCAAGCGGGGATCGCGATGGGGAAATTCCAGGGAGTGATCAGGCCGCATACGCCGACCGGCTCGCGAAACGTCATGCAAAGTTTATTGGGTAATTCGGAAGGCGTCGTCTCGCCGTAGAGCCGGCGACCTTCTCCGGCGGCAAGCTCAGCCATGTCGACGGCTTCTTGAACGTCGCCCAGCCCTTCTTTCAGGGGTTTTCCACATTCGCGGGTGACGAGCGCTCCCAGCGCATTTTTTTTGCGCAGCATGATCTCCCCCGCGCGCCGGATGATCTTCGCGCGCGCGGGTGCCGGCATACGCTTCCATGCAGGATAGGCGGCTTTAGCCGCTTGAACGGCCAGGTCTACAGCAGACTCGGGAGAATCAGGAAAGATGCAGATGATCTCTTTGTGGTCCGCGGGATTATGCGAGGTGAGTTTTGCCGCTCCTGCGGGCCAGGACCAGGTGCCGTTGATGAAATTAAATGCGCGTTCTTTTGCCATGGGATACCTCCATCAGCATGGCGCAAAATCCTCTAAAAAGCCAGAGGATTTTATTAACACGGTGCCAGTCCGCAATCAGCTGCTAAGTCTTCTTGAGGATGACCACCCGTGCGTTCGGGAACTTCCGCAAGCAGGCGCTGCGGTCGGGTTCGTCCAAGACGAAGAGCGCCGTGGACAGCACTTCCGCTGCGGTGGCCGTTGGCGCGACGACCGTGACGCCCAAACATCCGTCAACCGGCCGGCCCGCGCGTGTCGAGATCAGATGCCCGTAGCGTTCTGCGTTTGACGACGTGGAAACGGAGCCGTTGCGTTGAATCTTGATGCTTCTTAACCGGGCGCTACCTGAGTCAGCGTCAATGAAGACCGTTTCAGGAGTAAACTCACCGGACGGCGTCCAGAAAATCAGCTGTCCTCCAAAGTCGACCATGACGCGCTCTAGACCCGGACAGGACTTGATCGCCTCTAGAGCTGTATCCAGCGCAAAG
>JANLWZ010000081.1:0-5440 GCA_031364865.1 Elusimicrobiota bacterium | reverse complement strand
GACTGGTATTCATCCACGATTTTCAGAGCCTGGTTGTCTTTACCGGCCAGCAGCGCCTGCGCGAGTTCGCCTCGGAGACAGCCGGAAAGCGCGATCAGCCCTTTGCCGTACTTCGCGAGAACTTCCTTATCCACACGCGGCTTGTAGTAATAGCCTTCGAGAAATCCGATGGAGCTGAGCTGAATGAGATTCTGGTAACCCTCGTTGTCGCGGGCGAGCATCGTGAAGTGATAGAAGGCGTCTTCCTGTCCGCGTTCGGAGGTGCGGTCGTGACGGGACTTGGGCGCGAGATACATTTCGCAGCCGATGATGGGTTTGACGTTGACGGCTTTGGCCGCCTGATAGAACTCCACCGCGCCGTACAGGTTGCCGTGATCCGTCAGCGCCAGCGCCGGCATTTTCATCTCGGCGATACGCTTGAGGAGTTCCCCCGGCTTCCCCTTATCGTCCGTCAGGCGCGTGGCGCCGTCCAGAAGAGAATACTCGGAATGAGAATGCAGATGGACAAACGAATCCATAAATGTGAAGTCCTTTAGTTTCGGGCTGGCTGAACGCTTGGTGCTCCGCGTAGGAGCGCCAGGATCACGTCAAAATCGGATAAAAGTCCTGTGAGCCGCTGATCTTTATCAATCACGGGCAGCCGCTGGGCGTTCTGGGACTGCAAAATGGAGGCGGCTTCCAGCAGAGACTCGTCTTGCAGGATCCAGGGTAAATGTGTGCGCATCACGTCCGCGGCAAGAATCAGCTTCTCGTGATGAATGTCCAGACCCACAAAACTTTGATTAAAGAGAGACGTCAACTGACCTTTGTCCTGGAGAGCGCTGACGTCGCGCAGCATTTCGTAATAGCGCGGCAAAAAGATATCGACGAGGTCGTCGATCGTGATGAGTCCGACAACGCGCTGCGCGGCATCGATGATAGGGAGACAGTCGAGATGGTGTTTGAGGAATTTATCCAGGACGTCTTTGAGCGTCGCGTTCTGCGCCAGAACGATGACCGTGGTCCGCATGACATCTTTAACTCTCATAACGCCTGTTTATTGTACCGATTCATGGCCACTTCGATTCCCTTCTCCACGGCGAGAGTCACCGCGTCGCAAATTTCCGGCAGCATCTTGGACATCTGTTCTTCTTCCGGCTTGGTAAAACGCTTCAGCACAAAAACTGCCGGATCTTCCCCCTGCGGGAGCGGCCCGATGCCGATGCGCAGGCGGGGAATGTCCTGCGTGCCCAGCACATCGACCACAGACTGGAGACCGTTATGGCCGCCGCCGGAACCGCTTTTGAGTATTTTGATCTGCCCCAGAGGGATTTGAAACTCATCCACCACAATCAGCACCTGGTCTGGGCCCAGGCCATTCTTTCGAGCTTTTTCGGCCACTTCCCCCCCGGACTGATTCATGAAACCTTCCGTCACGAGGAGTTTGGCCGCAAGTTCTATTTTGGCAAGACGTTCGATCACGCGCCGCCCGATGTTATGCCGGGTCCCCTCAAACTTGGAACCCGGATTGCCAAGCCCAACGACGAGCTTGATAGGCAAGTTACTTGCCTTCGGGCTTCTTCGCTTCGGGTTTTGCGCCAGCCGCCGGAGCAGCGCCCGGCTTCTTTTCAGCACCCGCCGCAGCAGCGCCCTCAGCGCCTTCTTCCACTTTACCCTTCTTGATGACTTCAGGTTCAGCAGGGGCAGCACCACCAGCCACTGCGCCAGGAGCAGGCGTCTCTTCAACGACCTTGACGGCAACAACGTGGACGATAACGCTTTCGGCGTCCAACAGGATCTCAACGTTCGCAGGAAGTGCGAGATCCTTCGCGCGGATTGACTGACCGATCTGGAGATTGGAAATATCGAGGTCCAGACCCGCAGGAATTTCTGTGGGCAAGCAGCGCACGCGCACATCGCGCATGAGGTACTCGAGCACTCCGCCGCCGACTTTCACGCCAGGGGCTTCGCCTTTGGTATGGAGCGGGACTTTGGTCTCGATCTTTTCCTTGAGCGAGATGCGGTGGAAATCCAGATGCTGCACCGCGCGCGTCAGAGGATTGCGCTGGATTTCCTTGATGAGGACCGCGTGGGACGAGCTGCCGATCTGCAGATTGATCAGCGCGTTCCGGCCGCCTTCGGAGTGAAGAATGGTTTGCACCTGCTTCGCATCCACCATAAGGGTGATGGGCGCTCCTTTGTCACCGTAAGCAATGCCGGGAATTTTTCCGGATTTGCGCAGCGTTTTAATCTCGCCTTTGGTGGACAATTTTCTTTCTTCTGCCTGCAATACGATTTCTTTCATGGCTTTCTTTCTCCTTTAAACGAATAACTGGCTGACGGACTGATCTTCATGGATCCGTTTGATGGCTTCCGCAAGCAGCGGCGCAACCGAAAGGACCGTAATCTTCGGGGAAGTTTTTCCTTTGAGCGGAATCGAATTCGTAACCATCAGCTCTTCAATGGACGACTTGTTCAACCGTTCTATCGCGGGCCCTGAGAGCACACCGTGCGACGTCGCCGCATAGATCTTTTTGGCGCCAAACTCTTTCAGCGCTTCGGCATCCTTACAGAGAGTGCCCGCCGTATCCACCATGTCATCCAGCAAGATCGCGGTCTTGCCCTTCACGTCTCCGATGACGTTCATCACGTCGGCGACGTTCGCGCGCGGGCGGCGCTTATCGATGATGGCGAGTTCCGCGTCCAGGCGCTTGGCAAACGCCCGCGCGCGCTCCACGCCTCCCGCATCGGGCGATACGACAACGATATCCTTCAAATTTTTCTCGCGCACGTAGTCCAGAAAAACAGGCATGGCGTAGAGATGATCCACTGGAATATCGAAGAAGCCCTGGATCTGTCCCACATGCAGGTCCATCGCCAGCACCCGATCGGCGCCTGCGGCCGTAATCAAATTCGCTACGAGCTTCGCGGAAATCGGCACGCGAGGCTCTGACTTTCTGTCCTGCCGGCCGTAGCCGTAATAAGGCAGCACCACGGTGATACGCTTGGCGGACGCACGGGAAAGCGCGTCGACCATGATGAGGAGCTCCATGATGTGATCATTCACAGGCGGACATGTGGGCTGCACGACAAAAACGTCATCGCCGCGAACGTTCTGCATAATCTGAAGCCGAATTTCCCCATCGGAGAAACGACTGATCACCGCTTCGCCGAGCTGCACATGAAGTGTTTCGCAAATCTCTTCGGCGAGTTCCTTATTGGCGTTGCCGCTGAATATTTTCAAACGCTCGTTCATCTCATTTCCCCTTCCGGCTCTTCTCCAACTTCAGTTTTTCCTGTTTGGACCGAAACGCTTTGGCCCAGCCGTCTTTCGCACTCTGTCGCGATCGGGCCAGCGCCAGAGATTCGGGCGGAATATCTTCCGTGATGGTCGACCCTGCCGCGATGATCGCGCCTTTGCCGACTTTCACCGGTGCTACCAGATTCACGTTCGATCCGACAAAGACGTTGTCTTCGATCTGCGTCGGGTACTTGGAAAAACCGTCGTAGTTGCAGGTGATCGTACCGGCGCCGACGTTCACATTCTGCCCGATTTGCGCGTCGCCGATGTACGTCAAATGATTCACCTTGGACTTGGGACCGATCGTCGATTTCTTGATCTCCACAAAATTTCCGATATGCGCGCCCGACTCGATCACGGTACCGGGCCGCAGACGTGCAAAGGGCCCCACGCGCGCATCATCTTTCACGACGGCGTTATCCAAAATCGTATAAGGGCCGATCTCACACCGCGCACCCACGCGCGAGTGGCCCTGGATGATGGTCCCCGGCCAGATCTTCGTATCCGGCTGAAGCACCGCATCGGCATCGATGTACGTGGTCGAAGGATCAATGATCGTGACACCTTCATGCATCCAGTGTTCAAGAATGCGATGGCGGAAAATTGCTTCCGCTCTTGCGAGATCGAGCCGGTTGTTGATCCCGTGTGTTTCGTCCGGGTCTTTGGCTCTCACCACGCCGACTTTGCCGCCGATGCTGCGGATATGAGCGGCGGCGTCCGTCAAATAGTATTCGCGCTTGGCATTGTTGGGCTGAAGCCGCGGCAGCACCGCCAGCAGCATCTGAATGTCCCAACAGGCGACGCCGGAATTGACGAGCGAGATCGCGCGCTCTACCGGTGTCGCATCTTTGTCTTCGGCAATACGCTCCAGATACCCTTGAGAGTCCAGGATCATGCGCCCGTAGCCAGCGGGGTTGGCCACATCCATGGCTAAAAACGTGGCGGAGTTGCCGGAGACGGCATGGTGCTCGACAAGACGGCTCAGCGTATTCGCCGTTAAAAGCGGGGTGTCGCCGTATACGACAAGCAGGGCGCCCTTCTTGGGCTTGAGCCAGTTCTTGGCCATCATGACGGCATGACCGCTGCCTTTGGGATTGTCCTGAACCACAAAGTGCAGGTCTTTCCAGCCGTTGCCCTGAAGGCCCTTCTGGACCTGTTCACGTCCGAAGCCCAGAACAACACTCAACTCTTTGGCGCGCAGCTTTTCCGCCGTCTTAAGCACGTGCTCGATCAACATGCGCCCTGCTACGGGATGCATGACTTTCGGAAGGTCCGATTTCATTCGGGTTCCTTTGCCTGCGGCAAGCACTAAAACATAAAGATTTTTCATGGCATCAATAAGAGTAATGGGTCGACCGGCTGACCCCGCATATCCCGTATCTCAAAGTGAAGCACCGGTTCCGCCCATTCGTCCGATTCCGTCAGCGTTCCGATGGGCTGTCCGGAAGCGACTTCCTGTCCCGGCTTGACTCGCAGGCCCGCCAGATGCACATACCGCGTGCTCATGCCGTCAGGGTGCCTGATGATCACAAGCCTGTGCTGATCGTTCTTGCTCTTTCGACTGACGTACATCTTCGAAAACCCTGCAAAAATCACTTTGCCGCTGCGTGAAGCCCGGACAATAGACCCCGGAAATGCAGCGAAATCTACGCCTTCATGCATTTCCACCGCCGTCGATAGTGTCGTTTGACTGGTGGTGCTTGTGGGCGCTCTCAAGGCCACCGGAACGTCCCGCTTGCCAAATTTTCCGACAACCTTGTGCTTCTTTGCCGCCAGAGGATCCGTAAACGGCTCAACGACGGTCGTGGTTCCTGTAGTGACTTCGCTGACAGTTGGCGCCGTACCGGTGGCGTCTTCTGCCCAGGACATAGCCTTCCCAACAAAAATAGCGCCCACAATCAGACCAGTGGGCAGTAATAACCCCTTCAAATGCTTCATAAATTTGTGATGAACGAGAAATTGCCTCCGGGGAGGAACTCGAGTAAACACATTGTATTACGTCGGAGAAGGGCAGTGCAATGCCCTGGAAGGGACTCCAAAAGCACCATCCCGAAGATGTAAAATGACCCCGCTTTCAACCCATTTATTCCCGGATGGTGTAACGGTAGCACACTACCCTTTGGAGGTAGCAGTCATGGTTCGAATCCATGTCCGGGAGCC
>JANLWZ010000170.1:0-5263 GCA_031364865.1 Elusimicrobiota bacterium | reverse complement strand
GATATTTCGCTCAATACCGACCGGTCCACCGATGAGCGGTGGATCTACGAATACACGTGGGATCTGACGAATGGCGATGGCGCGCATGTGGCGCCCGGCGTTTATTTATATATGGTAAGAGCCGACGGGGAATCCAAATCTTCTAAAGCCGTGATCATCAGGTAAACCGCCCTAACTTCCAGGCCGCAAAAGCACCAAAAACACCGTTAGCCATCCACGCCGCCATCCAGGGCGGCATCCTTCCCTGCTCACCCATGGATTCAAACACCGAGACGCCACCCCAGTACAAAAATGCAATCACGAGGGCATAGCTGAAATTCTGCGTCCTGGCGCGGACGCCGCTTTTCAGCGCGTAGGGGATGGCGATCAGCATGACGATGACATTGGCAAATGGTAAGGCGAGCCGTAAATGCAGCGTGACCTGTTCCTTGAAGTAGGGAGCACCGCGACGGGACAGCCGCGCCGCACGCTCGACCAGTTCCGAGCCAGTCATGTCGTCCACATCTTTGTCTTCCACCGCAAAGTCGGATGGCTTTTCCGGGATATCCACCCAGCGTTTTTCAAAGGACTCTTCTTTCACACCTAGATTCAAAGCGGCATCTCGCGAGCGCCAGATACCGTTTTCAAAACGCCAGCGGCCGTTCTGATAGGTCGCTATTTTTGCGGAATAGGTTTCCACCCAGGCGTAATTGTCGTCGAATCGATCCACCACGACGTCTTTCATCAGGCCTGCATCCGCGTCTAGCCAGCCGATGGTAAACCGCCGCCGATTCTGTCCGGCGGCCACCAGATTGTCCTGCTGGTAAGCCAGGACACTGCGCTTTTTGATATCTACCCGGTAGATTTTCCGAGATTCAAAATTCAGTTTGGGAAGAAAAGTCAGTCCGCTTGCTAACGACACGAATGCCAGTAGAAGACCCGTGAGAAGCAAAGGGAGGTACAGCCGCCAGGAAGGAATGCCTGCGCCGCGAAACGCTGTAAATTCACCGCGCTGCTGCAGCTGCCCCAGCGAAAACAAAAGCGCAAGCATCGTGGCCACCGGCAGGACCAGATTCAACCAGAACGGCAGTCCCAGGAGTAGAAATCGGATGACATCCTGGAAGCTGGCATGAAACCGCACAAAGGTACCCATCTTGTCGAAAAATCGTCCCAGGGTGACCAGGACACAGAAAATCAGAACGCAGACTCCGAAGGGAGCGAGGAACGCCTTGATCAGGTAGCGGTCGACCAGCTTCATCGTCGGGACATTCTCCAATATAAGAAAATGGATGTTTCCAACAGAATAATATTGCCTGCCCAGACGGCGATCCAGGGAGGCCACGATCCGCGCTGTCCGAGAGCCGTACCCCCCATGATCATCACGTAATAGATGACGACGATCAACAGACTCATCCCGAAGCCGATGGAACGGCCTCCGCGCTGCATGCGGATCGCCAGCGGGATGCCTAAGGCCGCAAAAAGCAGGGGGGTGACCGCGAGGGCCCAGCGTAATTGAATCTGACAGGACTGAATCGGGTGCGGCAGGCCTTTTCCCTTGAGCATCAAGATCTCGGAGCGCAGTTCGCGATTGTCCATTTCTTCGATCGAACGCTCAGTGCTGGTTTGCGCGTCGGCCAGAGGAATAAAGAATTGATACTGCTTAAAGTCTGTGTTCACCCAGCGTTCCGGTGCGGCGGCGTCCGTTTGTTCGATGCGGCCCTGCAGCAGGACCATCGTAAGTCCTTGACCCTCCTTGTAAGACGCCTGACCTCGGTCCGCAAAGATGCGCAGCCCTGCGCCAGACCGAGGTAATTTGTAGATCGTCACACCTTTCATCAAACCGGTTTTCTTATCTTTACGCTCGACGTAGAGATGGTAGTCACCGACTGCCACAAAGGTCTTTTCTTCGATCCGGACGAGCGGATTCTTCTTCAGCAGCTGCACATAGATTTTGCGGAATGCCGTATGGGCTCGAGGGGCCCACACCGTATTGAAAGGCATCAAAAATATCGCACAGAGGAGAGCTGCCAGCAACGGCATCTTGATGTAGCTCCAGGAGGAGAGGCCACTCGCCCGCGCCGCTGTAATCTCATTGTTTTCTGACAAACGTCCATACGTTAAAAGAGAGGCCAGCAAAATGGCCATGGGCAACGTCAGGGAAAAGGAGGAGGGAAGTAAAAGTGCCATCAACTTGGCGGTCAGCCACAGTCCAACCCCCTTATTAAGGAGCAGCTCGACGAGCTCAAAGAGGTGGTCTAAGAGCAGAACGAAGGTGAAAATAAGGAGTCCTAATGCCGCATTACCGAGGAATTCAGAGAGGATGTAACGAGAAAGTATTTTCACGCTGAAATTATATGTGTTTTCGTATAAAACCTCTTGAAGTTTTAGCCATTTCAGATAACAATTAAGCGGTTATGCGCCGTAAATTCGCCATATTTCTCCTTTCGTCGGGAATTTTGTGTAGCGCTTTTTACATGCTCTATGCGGAAGACGATTTCCCAGATGTAGTCTTTAATTCAATCCAATTATTGAAAAAGCCGATCGAAGAGCTGCTGCCGGACCTGAAAGACCCCGAAAACATCGAAGCCATCGAAGCGACGTCCCTCGATTTGCAGGGTTACCAGGAAGTACAAAATCAGCGGGAGAAGTGGATTGAAATGCGGCGCCTGATCGAAGCGGGCCAGCCGCTGTTTGGGCCGTTGCCTTCGGAAATAGCGCTTTCTACTTCTCCGGTCGGCAGGCTTGCCCCTGCCATACCACCTCCCCCGGGCTTCACCGTTCAACTCCCGTATGAATCACGGCTATCGGTTTCTGGACGCAAGACGATCGGCATGATTTACCGCAGCACGAAATATTCGAATGCTGGCTTTGCGACGACCCAGGGTGTCTCCAATACGCAAAGCGCCTTTGAACTTCAGCAATCTCTTCAGGTACGCATCAATGGCCAGATCGGCCGCAAAGTCACCGTGAATGTCGATTTCGATGACACGAAGACCGACAAGAAAGATATTTCGATCGTCTACAAAGGAGATCCGGAAGAAGTGGTCCAGCGTGCTGCCTTCGGGGACATCAATATGGCGCTGCCGCAGACGGAGTTTGCCGGCTACAGCAAGCAGGTCTTCGGTGCGAGTGCCGAGCTCAAATACAAAGCTCTTAAAGGCTATATCATTGGAAGCCGAACGAAAGGTCAGACGGAAACAAAAGAATTTGTCGGAAACGTCATCCTGCAAAGGCTCAACATCCCGGATACGAGTTACATCCGCCGGCGCTTTTATAACTACAAAACCCTGAGCGGCAGCGCGAACGACAACAATGTCAGCATCCCTACCATGAAAGTGTATCTGGACACACAAGATACGACGCGTGCGGGGCCCCAATTTTCAACGATGACCGTGGATCTGACGCTCATCCCCAACCTGCCGGCGGGTTCGCCCGCAAGCTATACAGGTCGCTTTCTTCTCCTGGCGCAAGGCGTCGACTATTTTGTGGATGCCAGCTCGGGTGTCATCACTTTCCGGAATACTCTCGCCAACACCAGCATCGTGGCTATCGACTACACGATCCCGGCCACGGGTACGCAGCTCAGCATTGCGCGTGGCACTCCGGGCCAGAATAAGGCGATCAAGTGGGATGAAAGTCAGATCACACAGATCCCCTCCACCGAAGAACTGACGCACTATACGGTCGGCATCACCAAGATCGTCCGTGACAACAACCAGGGCAACTTTACGCTGCAGCTGCGTGATCTCGGCAACACCAACATCGGACCTTCTGTTGGCGTTCAGTATTTGCCCAACAGCTCTGGACAGATTGTGATGGATTTTGAGGCGGGGACTTTCTCGCTCACGCGCCGTCTGGACAACAGCGACCCCGGATCTCCTTTTGCGCCAGTGTACTTCTTCTCACCGACGACTCAATCGAGCTTCTTCATCGAATTCCGTGGACGAGTCAAGACCTACACCCTCCGCCCCAACATCGTGATCAACAGCGAACGTATTACCTTGGACGGCAGGACCCTGGTACGCGACGTCGACTACTTCCTTGATTACGCCTCAGGCTTTTTGACGTTCTTCAATGAGGATCAGATTACGGAGAGCACACGCGTCCAGGCGACGTACGACTTTTCTCCCTTTGGTATTGCAGGAGCTCAACAGGACACTTTGGTGGGCGCTAGAGCCGAAGTATCGATGGCGCCTGTCCATCCCATTCTTGCCTCGAGCTTGATGGGGTCGACCATCATTTATGACTTCGCGCCAAAACAGACGGCGGCGCCGGACATCCGCCAGACCTCCGGCAGCTGGCTCATCCAGGAAGGTGATATTCATTTCAAAGACCTTATTTTCAATTTCCTACCAACGCTTAAATCCACGTTTTCGGGCGAAGTCGCGCGCAGTGTGCGCAACCCCAATACTTTTGGAAAAGCGCTCATTGAAAACATGGAAGGCATCAAAGACGAGTCGCTGGTGAGCCTTAGCAAACTAGGCTGGCAGATCGCCGCCAACCCCTCTTTTGATGGTGGACAATTCCTGGACGCTATCGGCAACGTATCCCTCGTCAACCAGGCGGGGGACAATTTGACCAACACTCTCGTGCCGACGCTCGATATCAATCCGAACGCCGCCGCGCTATCCGGCGATCAGACGCAAGTGCTTTCGATTCGTTATGACCTTTCCGCTTCTACTGAAGCTTCCGTGGCGACAGTCCTGCGTACCGGCGGCATCGACTTTTCCAAGAAACAGTATCTCGAGATGTGGATGATGGGCGACGGCACGAATGGCGGCGCAAGCGAAACCGACACGGAAATCAACGTGACCCTGGGTCAAATCAACGAGGACTTTGACGGCGTAACCACGACGGTAAAGACAGAAGATTCCAATGGCAACAACACCCTGGATGCCAATGAAGACATCGGCATTATTTTTAATAACCCCGATGCGTCGATAGAAACGCTCGGCGTCAACAACCTGCGGGTCGATTCGAATGATCTCGACCGCAATGGGGTATTAAATTCTGAAAACACGTCGATTGGCGGCAACGTGGGCTATGACGCCGCCCTGCTGCCCAATCCCATTGCGGACATTACCTTTGACGCCGCGGCAGGCGCCAACCGCATCGACTTCAGCGGCTGGAAGTTTGTCCGCATCCCGCTCAACATCAGCACCAACACCGCCTCCAACTGGTCTTCCGTCAAAGAGATTCGAGTCTCTCTTAAACCTGGCGGCACTGCGAATAAGACAGGAACGATTCATATCGCCAAGATTGCTGTCGTTGGCAACCGCTGGCT
>JANLWZ010000167.1:0-3431 GCA_031364865.1 Elusimicrobiota bacterium | reverse complement strand
ACCTGCCCGATGCACCCCCAAATAAAGCAGAAAGGGCCGGGAAGTTGCCCGCTTTGCGGGATGGCGCTTGAGCCGTTGGAAATTTCCCTTGAAGAGGAAGCGAATCCGGAGCTCAAAGACATGGGCCGGCGCTTCTGGGTGGGAGTTGTGTTATCGACGCCACTCTTCCTAACGGCGATGTCCGAGATGATTTTGGGGCATCGCGCGAGCCATTTTTTCTCCGGCTCGTGGTTAGGATGGGCTCAGTTTGTGTTAGCAGCACCCGTCGTGCTTTGGGGCGGATGGCCTTTCTTTCAGCGAGGCTGGGCCTCCCTCATCAACCGTCATCTCAACATGTTTACACTCATTGCTCTCGGTACGGGAGCCGCTTACGGCTATAGCTTGGCCGCGCTCTTATTCCCAGGTCTTTTTCCGGCCTCGTTTCGGGGGCCCAATGGGCAAATCGGACTTTATTTCGAAGCTGCGGCCGTCATTACGACGCTCGTTCTTCTAGGGCAGGTTCTGGAACTCAAAGCGCGGCAACAAACCTCAGGAGCTATCAAGGTGTTGCTTGAGCTTTCACCTAAGACGGCGCGGCACGTGAAAGCCGATGGCACGGAAGAAGAGGTTCCACTTGATCAGGTTCACATTGGAAATACCTTGCGCATTCGTCCGGGCGAAAAGATTCCTGTGGATGGTGTGGTGCTTGAAGGTTCAAGCAGCGTTGATGAGTCCATGATCAGCGGTGAATCTCTTCCGGTCGAAAAGAACGCCGGGGACCGCCTGACGGGAGCGACCGTAAACGGAACGGGTAGTCTTCTGATGAAAGCCGAGCGGATCGGCAGCGAAACATTACTCGCCCAAATCGTCCAGATGGTAGGGAAAGCCCAGCGCAGCCGAGCGCCCATTCAACGCTTGGTGGACGTTGTGTCCGCCTATTTTGTTTTTGCCGTTATCGCCGTGGCGGTCCTGACATTTACGACCTGGGCTCTTTGGGGACCTGAACCGCGATTCACCCATGCGTTGGTTAATGCGATTGCCGTTTTGATCATTGCTTGCCCCTGCGCGCTTGGCCTCGCCACCCCCATGTCGATCATGGTGGGCACTGGGATAGGAGCGACGACCGGTGTGTTGATTAAAAATGCGGAAGCCCTTGAGATCCTCGCCAAAGTCGACACGCTGGTCGTCGATAAAACGGGCACATTGACCGAAGGCAAGCCACGACTCACGGCCGTTATTTCTGCACCGGGTGTTGCGGAAGATCTGCTCCTCCTCTATTCCTCAAGCCTGGAGCAAGCCAGCGAACATCCTCTGGCGGCCGCCATCGTGCGGGGGGCTCAGGCGAAGGGGATCACGCCGGTAAAGACGGATTCGTTTGACTCCGTCACAGGCAAAGGAGTTCGCGGCGCTGTTCAGGGCAAAAAGGTGGCTCTTGGCAATTCGGCAATGATGAAGGAAATGGGAATTTCTGTCGAATCGCTGGAGTCGCAGGCAGAAAAGCTTCGACGCGATGGGCAAACTGTAATGTTCGTGGCTGTGGACGGCAAACCAGCCGGTCTCCTGGGTGTATCGGACCCTATCAAAGCCACGACACCAGAAGCGATCCGTGAACTCCACAAGGAAGGCATCCGTCTGGTGATGCTCACGGGCGATAACAGAACCACTGCCGGAGCCGTGGCCGAAAAGCTTTCCATCGATGACATCGAAGCCGATGTCTTGCCCGATCAAAAGGGAGAAAAAGTAAAAGCGCTGCAAGCCGCTGGCCACATCGTGGCGATGGCCGGAGACGGCATTAACGATGCTCCGGCATTGGCCCAAGCCCAAGTCGGGATCGCCATGGGAACCGGAACCGATGTTGCCATGGAGAGCGCTGGCGTGACGCTTGTTAAAGGGGACTTGCGGGGTATCGTGAAAGCCATACGTTTAAGTCACGCCACCATGCGAAACATCCGGCAGAATCTATTCTTCGCGTTCATCTATAACGTGCTCGGAGTGCCGATAGCGGCTGGGTTGCTCTACCCATTCTTCGGAATCCTCTTAAGTCCCATGATTGCCAGCGCCGCCATGAGCTTGAGTTCGGTGTCGGTGATTGGCAATGCCTTAAGGCTAAGACGAATTCACCTATAATTTTGAGGCGCCCATCCCGACTTCCGTCGACCGAGTAACCCCCTGTCGAGCGGGAGTGTCTTAAGAGTATTCCCCAAGCTTGGTTTGTAGGGGTTGTTGAAATCAAGAAACAGTAAGAACTCGCGCCGCCATCGGGAGAAGAAATATCTTATGCATAAAACTTCCAAGAAAACAAAAGCGTCTAATCCTCATTCATTTCACAAGTGCCCCACCGGCATCAAAGGCTTTGATGAAATTACCGAAGGCGGTCTTCCGAAAAATAGAATTACCTTGCTTTGTGGAGGTGCCGGCTCTGGAAAAACCCTTTTCGGAATTGACTTTTTAATCAATGGTGCGACCCATTACAACGAGCCAGGCATCCTCATGTCCTTTGAAGAAACGGAAGATGAACTTTATAAAGATGTGGCTTCTCTTAGCCTGGATTTAAAAGGGCTTGTTTCACGAAAAAAGATTCGGCTTGAGCATGTTCTTCTGGAGCGCAAAGATATTCAAGAGATCGATTTTAATCTTGAAGGGCTGCTCATTCGTTTGGAACATGCCATTGATTCCATCGGCGCCAAGCGTGTTGTCTTAGATTCTATCGAATCCCTCTTTGCAGGCCTCACTGATGCGGGCCTTCTTCGCCTGGAGATCAAAAGACTTTTCCGATGGCTAAAGAACAAAAATGTTACGGCCATCGTTACCGGTGAACCGGGGCAAGACTCTTACACTCGTCATGGCCTGGAGGAGTACACTTCCGATTGCATCATTTTCCTGGATAACAGAGTGAATGAACAAATTTCTATCCGTAGAGTTCGTGTCATTAAATATCGTGGTTCAAAGCATGGAACAAACGAATATCCCTTCGTCATTGATAAAGATGGCCTTTCCGTGATTCCCATCACTTCTGCCGGACTCGACCAGCCCGGCACCGGCAAGAAGGTTTCGACGGGAATTCCATCATTGGACAAAATGTTCAAGGGCAAACCGGGATATACCCGAGGCAGCACCATCCTGGCGTCGGGCACGGCCGGCACGGGAAAAACCAGCCTTGCGGCCGCCTTTGCCATCGCAAGTTGCAAGCGTGGCGAGCGCTGCCTTTTCTTGTCTTATGAAGAATCTTCAGGACAACTCGTTCAAAACATGGGCTCGATCGGCATTCATTTTGCGCCATGGATTAAAAAGGGACTGTTGAAGATTGTGTCCACCCGACCATCCTTTTTTGGTTTAGAGATGCACTTGCTCGATTTATACAAGCTGGTTGACAGTTTCAAACCAAAAGCCGTGGTCATAGATCCCCTGACCAATCTCATTGGCGAGGGGGACCAACGTGAAATTCGCTCGAT
>JANLWZ010000149.1:0-2176 GCA_031364865.1 Elusimicrobiota bacterium | reverse complement strand
AAACGTGATGGGGCTCATCCCCACGCATCGGCGGGTTTCCCGCAAATGGGGTGGAGATTCATTCGCGCAACTCGGAAAAATGTGCGGTGAAAACGGGATCCCAGTATGGTGGTTTTGGGGGCCGGGGGAAGAACCCGAAGTCGCAAGACTGGCGGATCGCACACCAAAATCGCATATGATTCCCAAAACCTCTTTACGTGAAATGGCTGCGCTTCTCGCTCATTGTCGTCTCGTGGTGACCAATGACAATGGCCCGATGCACCTGGCCGAAGGGGTTGGAACGCCCACAGTGACGCTGTATGGGCCTACGGAACCAACCGCCTGGAATCTAGGCGGGCCATCGCACATCGCGCTGACCGCAAGCGGGCTCAGTTGTTTAGGATGTAATCTGAATCTTTGTCCTTTCGGACACGAATGCATGGAACACATGACGCCTGATATGGTCTGGACGCAAGCTCAAAAGTTATGGTCATAGCTTCCAAAGTTAGACGACAGCAGATCCTTCCCTGGTGGGAACAGATTCTGCGGGGCCAGAGACAGGATCTTTTTTCTGAATCTGTGCGGCGATTTGCTCAGCTGGGCAGCTGGGGCTACGCGGTCGGGGTAAGAGGCAGAGAATTGGCCTATCAGCACGGCCTGCTGCGTGTGAAGCGGTTGCCGCTGCCGACCATTTGTGTCGGTAATATCACCGTCGGCGGCACCGGCAAAACCCCGCTGGTCCTGAGGCTCACAAAAGATTTGCTCGCCGCAGGCCTGAAGCCCGCCATTCTCTTGCGTGGCTACAAACGCGAAAAGAAAAAACCCGAGACGGTGCTCGTGCGCGATGCGGAGCATATGCTCGCAGGAATAGAAGAATCGGGGGATGAGGCGATGGAGCTCGCCACCCGGCTGCCGGGGGCTTGTGTCGGAGTCGGCGCCGATCGTCACAAAGTGGGCAACTACATTCTGAAGCATCAGGAAGTCGATTGCTTCGTGATGGACGACGGTTTTCAACACCATCGTCTGCAGCGGGATATCAATATTGTGGCCATCGATGCCACCGATCCGTGGGGCGGAGGTAAACTTTTGCCCGCAGGTCTTTTGCGCGAGCTCCCGCCGGCGCTGCGCCGCGCTGACGCCGTCGTGCTGACGCGGACCCGCCTGGTGGGACCGGATCGTCTTTCGGTGCTGCGTGCGGAAGTCGCGAGTCACATGCGGAGTTCTTCTGTTCTTCTGGAGAGCCATCACGAACCGAAGCAGCTCCGGTCTCTGCAAACGCAGAAGGCCATCCCACTTTCAGAAATCAGCGGAAAAAAGATTTTGGCTGTCTCGGCCATCGGGAATCCCCAGGCGTTTGAGCACATGCTTCGGGATATTGGCGCCAAAGTCATCGCCTCCTTGAGCCTGTCCGATCATTCCGCCAAGCTGGAGGATGTGCGCGCATGGGTCGCCAAAAATCGACGGGAGGCGGAGTGTATCGTGATGACCGAGAAAGACGCGATGAGATGGGGCACTGGCGGCAGTCTGCCCATTCCCGCCTATGCCTTGCGCATGACGCTGGTCTTCACCAACGGGGAAGAACATTGGAAAAAACTGGTCGTCCTTATTAAAAAGCTGGCCCGTGCTTAACACATTTTTCTCTTACGGAACCGATGTTCTTGCCCTTGTTTTACCGATCTCCATTGCTGGCACCAACGTTATTTTCTTTCCACTCCTGGCGGTATGGCTGCTGGGGGCCAAAGCCTCGTTTCGTCTGTGGCCGCCGAAATGGGGACTTTACGAAAAGATCTTTCTGGTGTATCTGGCGATCAGTCTCTTGTCGGCTTGTCTGGGCGTTGACGTCCGGCGCGGTTTTTCCGTCATCTGGAAAAAGGATTTCTATATTGTGATTGCCATTTTCCTGACGGCTGTGGTGGTTTCCGAAGAAAAGAATAAAAAGCTGTTGCGCCTGTTTCTCTGGGCCGGTGGCGCCGTCGCCATCTTGGGTCTCGTGCAATATGTGGTCGGGGTTGATCAGTCGGATAAGTCGGGCGGTTATTTCTATCATCTGCCGGCTTCTATCGCCCATTTCCCGCGGCCTCTCCTGGATCTTCTGTCGATGGTCAACGGCCGCGTTCTCGGTACACGCGGTCATCCCATCAGTTACGCCGAATGCCTTCTCTTCAATTGGGCATTCGGATTGTGTTTTTTATTGAAC
>JANLWZ010000047.1:0-3886 GCA_031364865.1 Elusimicrobiota bacterium | reverse complement strand
GGGTAAACGCTGGAATAAGGAAGGATCGCTGTACAAAAGCGCATTGGGGCGTAACGCGTCCACGGAACAGACATCCCAATCAGCGCCACTGAGGAGCAGCTCTACGAGAGGAGGAAGAGCGTCGAGTTCACGCCCCTTTTCCATGATCACGTCCAGGTAGTCGGGGGAAAGTTCCTCGGAACAAAAGCGAAGTGAGCGCGGTTGCCATCCGGAGGCCTTCTCCAGGTAAAAAGGGGCGATCCCTATGAGACGTCCTTGGTCTGTGACTTTGACGATACGGAGAGACTTTCCAGCGGAGAAGACCTCCCACCAGGCGTGGATCCATTCCCAGCGCAGAAAGACGCTGCCGGAGTCGCTGCGTTCGAGGAGCGCGTTCCAGTCATCGCGCATGGCGCTGAATTCAGCTTCGGATATGAAGTTTGCCGTGACGGACATAGATCAGGTAATATGACGGGCAGTCCGGTAATAAAAAACAACTATTTTTGCCCCTTTTAGACTGATTTTTTAAACTAGGAGCTTGTTTGACCGTAAAGCCGAAGATTGGGAAGTGGGTCCTATCTGCTCATGCAGCATTCAGGATGGCAGAACGGAAGATCACGGTGGCCCAGATCGAAAATACCATCCGCAACCCGGATTGGGCGCAGCAGCAAGGTCCAAAGTGGATTCTGGCAAAGCACTTTAAAGATCGAAGGGACAATCTATTGGCAGCTGTTGTGCTTGAGAAGGAGGATAAAAATCTATGGATCGTACTCACCATCATGGTCCAATTCGAAATAAGAAAACCCTGAGCGAATATCCTGCAGTCTATATAGACAAGGATGCAGATTTCGCTTCTATTAAAATTGCTCCAGGAATTGAAAGTCGTTCCTACGTGAAGGATGGAGTTATCGTTTGCGAGGACCAGAAAGGCCGCATCATTGAGATTCAACTTTTAAACTTGAAGGCTTTGCTTTCTTCAGGAAAGCGATTAGCGGCTTAAATACATATCTTTCGCCCGGTTGGCTCAGTGGTAGAGCGCTTCCTTGACATGGAAGAGGTCAGAGGTTCAATCCCTCTACCGGGCACCATTTAAGCACGGAAGACCCCTCATTTGACGGAGGGGTTTTTCTTTTTCTGACCGACTCGGAAGTAATCCCCCTGGCTGAGGTCTCCCCTTGCAACCGACGCACTCCTCCGTTACACTCATCCGCATGAAGAAAAAGACGAAACAGCACGCAAAGAAGAATCATTCTGCGAAGCCGTTGACGGTGATGGAGCCCAAAGCAGCGCTCACGCAAGCCGATCGATCGGCGGCGAAGCAGCGCGATATCTCCGTTTCTGAGTTCTTCCTGAAGAATCGCCACTTGCTTGGGTTCGACAGCCCGAAGAAGGCCCTGCTCACCACCATAAAAGAAGCGGTCGACAACAGCCTGGATGCCTGCGAAGACGCCAAGATCCTCCCGGAAATCCACGTACGCGTGAAACAACTCGAGAGCGACCGGTTTGTCGTCATCGTGGAAGACAACGGCCCTGGTGTGGTGCGCGAACAGATCCCCAGCATCTTCGGAAAGCTCCTCTACGGATCGAAATTTCACGCGATGAAGCAGGCGCGCGGCCAGCAGGGCATCGGCATCTCCGCCGCGGGGATGTACGGCCAGCTCACCACCGGCGTCTCCACGAAGATCACCTCGCGCATCTCAGCGAAAAAGCCGGCGCAGTACTTTGAAATCCAGATCGACACCGCCAAAAATGTTCCGACCATTTTGAAAGACGAAGTCGTGAAGTGGGACCGGCCGCACGGCATCCGCGTGGTGATTGAGCTGGAAGCCAAGTACCAGAAAGGCCGCCATTCCGTTGAAGACTACATCCGCCAGACCGCGATCGCCAACCCGCATCTGGATCTTACGTATGTCGGTCCCGATGGGAAAAAGGACGTTTACAAGCGCGCCAGCAAAAAACTTCCCGTCGCCCCCCGCGAGATCAAACCGCATCCGCACGGCATCGAGCTGGGGATCTTGATGAAGATGCTGAAATCCACGACCAGCCGGAAGATCGGCGCGTTTCTCAGCCGGGACTTCGCGCGCGTTTCCAGCCGGGTCGCCAAAACCATTTTGAAAGAGGCCGGGATTCCACCCGAGTCCAACCCGGCAGTGATCGGCCACAGTGAAGCGGACAAACTCTATCGCGCGATCAACGCCGCCAAACTGATGAACCCGCCCACCAACTGCCTCTCACCGATCGGCGAAGCGGCGATGCTCTCCGGCGTTCAACAGCATGTCGAAGCGGACTTTTACACGGCGTTGACAAGACCGCCGGCGGTGTACCGAGGCAACCCTTTCCAGATTGAAGTCGCGCTGGCTTACGGCGGAAAAATCCCGCCCGAGGAGCTCGTCGACTTGATGCGCTTCGCCAACCGCGTCCCTTTGTTGTATCAGCAAAGCGCCTGCGCGATCGCCAAGAGCGTGCTGCAAACGAGTTGGCGGAACTACGCGGTGGAGCAGGCCAAGGGCGCGCTGCCTTCCGGACCGATCGTGATCGCGGTACACATGGCCAGCGTCTGGGTGCCGTTTACGTCAGAATCCAAGGAAGCGATCGCCTCTTATCCCGAGATCATCCACGAGATCAAGCTGGCGCTGCAGGAATGCGGCCGGCGGCTTGAAGCGTTCATCCGCAAGGGACGGCGCGAGGAGGATGCGATGCGCAAAGTGGATTACATCAAGAAGTATCTGCCGCACATCGGTATCGGACTGCGCGAGATCCTCGAATTCAAAATCAAGGACCAGCAGCAGGTCCTGGCGCTACTCACGGCCATTTTAGAGAAGGAAAGGAAACATGGATAAATCCACCGAGAAACTCATTCACGAAGCCGCGGAAAAGCTTTACAAACTGATTCTCCGCAAGGAAGTGCCGGCATTAAGTTTCCCGGTGCGCAGTCTCGAGAACGTTCTTTACGACAAGAAGAAGGGGTACTTCGAGATCGGCGATCGAACGCTGGAGCGCACGCTTTCCTTCAATACCGTCAAAACCTTCGCCCAGACCATCCGGATGATGGCGCTGTCCCACGAGATTGTTAAAAAGGACGACATGGCCACCAAGCGCGAAGCGTACTACGTCTCCAAAAACTGGGGCGAGGCGCGCTTCACCGAACAGCCGGAGTCGGACACGATCATGGACGATGTCGAAGCGCACTTTCGGATCAACCGGGAGAAGCTCGGGTTTATTCCGGAGGAAAAAGGCGGGGACGTGGCGGGCAAACTCGTGGTGATCGATAAAGACGTGGCGACCGGCAAAGACCTGCGCATCGATTGTACGCAGTTCGGCTCGGGGGCTTACTCGATCCCGATCGCCTGCGAAGAGCTGAAGTTTGAGACGCAGGCGAAGTTCATCCTGGTGATCGAAACCGCCGGGATGTTTCAGCGCCTGGTGAAGCACAACTACTTCACCACCGCCAACTGCATCCTCGTCTCCATCGGCGGCGTCCCGACCCGTGCCTGCCGCCGTTTCATCCGCCGCCTGGCCGATGAAAAGAAAATCCCGGTGTACGCCTTTGTTGACGGTGATCCCTACGGGATCACGAACATTTATCGCACGCTGAAAGTAGGTTCCGGCAACAGCGCGCACTTAAACCAATTCTTCTGCGTGCCGCAAGCGCGCTATCTCGGCGTCACCCCCCAGGACATCATCGATTACAAACTCAAAGACGCCACCCACCCGCTGCAGGAGGTAGACATCAAACGCGCGAAAGACGCGCTCAAAAACGACCCCTTTATCCGCATGCACAAGCCCTGGCGCAAAGCGATCGAGCAGATGCTGAAGATGGGCGTCCGCGTCGAACAACAGGCGTTTGCCAAACATGGCTTGAACCACGTCATTGAACGCTACCTCCCCAGTAAGCTCAAGCATCCAG
>JANLWZ010000042.1:0-3776 GCA_031364865.1 Elusimicrobiota bacterium | reverse complement strand
TTCGTTTTTTTGGCGAGCACGATATTCTCGGCAGACTGCTCAGCATGTTCTTTGCTGTGGGCGGCGCCTTGTACCTCTATCAACTGGTCAAAGAACGACATGGAGAAACGATCGCACGCTACAGCGCGCTGACACTCTGCTCGATCCCCATTCATATCTTTTTTACTCGCACCGTTCAGCCTGAACCTATGGCCCTATGGGCGTTGCTGGGATTTGCCTACTATGCGGATCAATGGCAGTCTGGATTTCACTTCTCCGGGATCTGGCTGGGCGCGCTTTTGCTGGGTGCGGCGGCATCTCTTTTAAAACTTCCTTACTTGTACCTCGTGTTCGGACTGTGGTTTTTTATCGCTCTCGATAGAAACGGGTGGCGGGGTGTGTTCCTCCCGAACTGGCTGTTTCTCATGGCAGGCATTGTGTTCTTTACCATGAGCTGGTATGTGTACGCCAAGACAGCGCCCGTCATGCTTCTCCCTTTAACTTTCGAAGAGCATCGCGCGAATCTGGCGCCGATCCTGACCATGAAACTCTGGAAAGATCAGTTTGTCTCACGCTTCCCGGAGCTTCTCTTCACCTACACTGGCCTGTTATTTTCGTTCATCGGCCTCTTTAACCTGCGAAATGCCAGGTCATTCAAGTTCTTAGCCGGCTGGTCGCTGGTGAGTATCCTCTATGTCGTTCTTCTTGGAGGTTATGGTGTGATGCACAAATACACGCTGCTGCCCGTAGCCCCTATTGTCGCGATCTGGATTGCCGGCGGTATCAGTTTCCTTTGGAGTCACTCTCTATCCCATCGTCTCGCGCGAGCTGTTTGCCTTATTCTTATTCTGGGAATTCCGCTGCATGCGGCCCTGCGCATCAAACATTGGTACACACTGGAGTACGGCTATCTTGCTCAGGCGCGCGAGAAAATCGACAGCTTTGGACTTCCCACGGACCTCGTGGTGGTGGTGACGCATGAGAAACCCCAACACCTCTACTACTTGCATCGCTATGGTTATAGCCTTGAGCCGAAATCCTGGAAGGCCAAAGACGTCGATGACTTATTGCAAAAGAATGATGTGGGTTTCTTTTTGGTGCCGAAGTTCGACAACGAGAAGCGATTGCCCGAATGGAAGTTCCTTATGAAGAGCCGAACGAAACTCGTGGAGGATCACGAAGACTACCTGCTGTATCAGCGCTCCGCCCGCCAGGGATAAAACTGCGATTCGACTTCGTTGTTGGCCATTTCTTTCAGCTTTTGTGTGCCCAGCCTTACATTGAACAGGAGTGAGTATTCTCTGGTGAAGGGCGGCAGGTTGCGGTAGATGAACTGAATATCCCAGCAGTGCATGATGCGCGTGACCAGGAATTGTGACTGCAGGATCTTCCCACCATCGGTCAGGTGCAGCGTGTCGTTTGGCACCTGCGTATTCAAGATGCTCTCTACCTTCCAGGAGGGTGAGAAGTAGAATCCTGCTTTGTTGTTCCACGTCAGCTGCCCACGAACGCTCGCGTTGTATGAGATGCCTGACTCCAGATACGTCTTATGTGGAAACGTCCAGCGCGCGTCTGCCGCCCAATAGAGCGTGCGCGTCGGGTAATAACCCAGCTGGTGGCGGAAGAAATAGGTGGCGTTGGAATCGGACGGATGCAGAGACAATTCGTTGGTCAAGGGATCCACACGCCGTTGGCTGTATTGATGCGGGTCTTCGTTCTCAAGTTCTCGCAGATCGTAACCGGAAAAGGAACGCAGCATGATCAAACGGGACGGTCTCCAGAAGAGCAGCCAGTTCAGATGGTTCGTTTCAATGCCGCCGTCATTGAGTGTTTTGTCCAGTTCCAATTCGTTCGGGGCCAAGCGTGTGGTGAGCGTGTAACTATTGTCTAAGGTCATGGCGGAGAACGGCCTGTACCGCAAGTTTCCTGAGCCGCTCATGCGTCCTTGATAGCCGCGAAAGAAACCTACCGGGACAACGACGGCGCCGCTCGTGGACGTATTCACAAAGGGATCGAACTTGTCCTGCCAACGCAGAGAAGGCGTCACCGCTGCGGAGAAGGACCATTGCCGGTTGATATTGATGGGCAAGGAGAGCGAAGCGCTGCCGTTGGCTTTGAGCCGTGTATCGTCATCGATACGGGAGTAAGAATTTTCTCCGTTCACATTCCCAGATAACTGCAGAGCGCCGAGATGGTGAGGGTGAAGGACCTGATCCAGCGTATTCGTCGAGACTGTTGGGCTCCACAACGGCCGTTGAAAGAAATTGGCTTCGTAGCGAGGAAGTGACGCGCTTTGCGTATGAATGGCGCCGTAGAGCGGATCGGCGCCTGCATCCGGGGCTTCAAACGTTTCCATGACCAGCCTGTGGGTTAGCCTCCTGGCAGTTTGAGAGATGGCCACGGAGTTATTGATGTCGTGGACCGACAAGTTGTTGTCCTGCACGAGAAACTGGTTGTTGAAGGAGACATTCTTACGACGGTTGATATTCGACTGAAAGATCGCTCCATGGCCCAGCGTCTGCCAGTGGTAGGAACGGACGTTGTATTGCGGCGCTTTCGGCGCTCCTACGAGTTCGGGCTGGCCTTTCGGATCGATGTAATAGCCAAAGAGCGATCCCTTGTAAGTGTCACTCGAGTAATTGAATTCGTTACCGACACCCGTACCGGAGATCGTGTACAAATCGAGCAGCACCTTGTCGTAAACGCGGTCCGTGAACCGGATCGTGGTGACGGTCCGGGCAAAACTTCCTTTGACGGAGTCATGACCGGGATTGGCCTGAAAAACGACGCGTCTGTTGCCGAGATACTTGTACATAAAGGGCGAATAGAACATCGGCATGTCGTCCGTGTAGAACGTATTGTTCCAGGCCCAGAAGATCTTGTCCGGGATGAGGTGAACACGGCTCGCGCGGATGTGGTAATGCGGGTCGATCAAATCGCAGGTCGTAAACGAGGTCTGACGCCCCAACATGTAGTCCAGATTCTTCTCCCATTGGGCGCCCTGGAAATACCAAGGGGAGCCGAAACCCTTTCCACCCTGGACATCCCCTTTCTGTAATTCCAGATCGTAATTCATGATGTCGCCTACCAGCATGGCGCCCTGATCGCGCAAGAGAACGCTTCCTCGTGCAAAAAGACGTTTGTTCTGACGGTCGTAGCGAAGATGATCCGCATGAAGCGTGGAGCTCCCCTGAAGCACCACGACGTGACCTTCCGCCATGAGTACCAGTGTCTCATCGTCGTATTCGATCATGTCCGCGGAGATATCAAACGGCTGTTTCGAATCAAACGCCAACAGCGGGGATGAGATAAATGTCAGGAATGAAAAAGCGAGGAAACGAGCGAGATTAACGGAACGCGTCATGCGCCAAGAGCCCTGCGCCAACCATGCCGAGGTCCTGATCCAGGCGGGAGATCGTCAGCTTTACAGCTCTTGCGGGGGTTGAAAAACTGTTCTGCAGAATGGTCTTTTGTACGGGCTTCAACAGCAAGGAGCCGGCCTTGGAAAGACCGCCGGCCAGAACGATCCACTGTGGATTGAGGAGATTTACGACAGAGGCCAGCGTGATGCCCAAACGCCTTCCCATCTCCTGCCAAAGTTCACGTGCGTAGCGATCGCCTTTGAGTGCGGCCTGCTGGATAATGAGCGGCGAGATTTGAGAATGATCATGCTTGACCAACCGAGCGATCATGCTTTTTTTCCCATCGCGCAACCCTTGCCGCGCTTCTTCAGACATCGCCCGTGATCCGACATAACGCTCCGTACATCCTTTGTTGCCGCAAGCACAGGGGCGGCG
>JANLWZ010000040.1:0-3168 GCA_031364865.1 Elusimicrobiota bacterium | reverse complement strand
GCCAAATTTAATCCCGAAGGACTGTAAGAGTGGATAGGGAGGATCGCCTCCGGCAAAGACAAAGACGTAGGTGTTGGGGTATTCCACTTTCTCGGGCCCGTTCTTCCCCTTGAGGGTCATTTTCACCGACTTCGGCAGGATTTCGTCCACGGACGAACCCATCTGTAAATTGATCGCACCGCTCGCGGCATTTTCGGCGATGCGCTTTTCGTTCGTGGATTTCAGCCGCATAAAATTGTCTTTTCGGTACGACAGACACACCTTGTTTCCTTTTTGGGAGGCGAGGGCGATCGCCGCTTCGATGGCGCTGTCGCCGCCGCCGACGACCAGAATTTGTTCGTTATTGTAGGTCGAAGCATCCACCAACTGGTAAAGGACTTTCTCGACTTCTTCGCCTTTAGCGCCTAATCGCCGGGGGGTGCCGCGACGGCCGAGGCAGAGCATCACGGATCGACCCTTGAATTCTCCATTATTTGTTTTCACAACGAGGATCTCACCTTCCTTTTTAACCGACTCCAGAGCGGTGTGATGCGTGATCTTGATGTTGTGCTTTTTGATGAGCCCTTCCCAGATTTCAATGATCTCTTCCTTGGCGTATTCCCGTCCGGGGAGTGTGCCATGCAAAGGGATGTTGACGGACTGTACCAAAGTGATCTTCCGCCGTGGAAACTTTTTGACGGTCCCGCCGGGATCGTCCTGGCATACCGTGACGTAGGGGATCTTTTGTTCGATGCACTTGAAGGTGGCAGCCATGCCGGAGGGGCCCGAGCCTACAATCACGATATCGACGACATCCGGTCCGCCGGGAATTGGTTTTTCCTTCAGTTTTTTTTGAATCGTCATCACCGTTTCCTGTCCCTGAGTCAGTGCGGTCTTGATCAAAGACAACCCTCCGAGCTCTCCCGCGATATAAACGTTAGGCACAGAGGTCTCGCGATCTTCCGTAAGAATCGGAATGTCCGGCCGTGAACTGACGTCGCCCAGGCCGACCTTGATGGCGCCGACGGGACAGGCTTTTTCACACTCCGCTGCGCCGATGCAGCGGCTGCCGTGAATGATGTGCGCGATTCCATTCACCAGGCCAATGACTTTGTCTTCAGGGCAAGCTTCAATGCAAAGGCCGCAGCCGATACACAAATAGGGTTTGATCTGGGGATACTGGGTCAGTGCTTTGTGGGATTTTTTCTCAACGGAGACGTTGACTTCTGCGATCGCTTTTTCCTTTTCCTCCCGATCTAATTTGCGCTGCCACATTCCCAGCAGCGTGAGGACCACTACGACGAAGACGATGATAATGATCGCAGTCATTCGTGGTTAGCGTTTGAACTAGACCTCACCGCGTTTTCTGAGAGCAAGCCACTGTTCAAAAGACAGCATCCCCTTGATGGTGGCCTGGCAGAAACTGATATCGGCCTGATAACCCTCCTTCACCATCCATTTGCCGAGCTTTGCCATATCTCCCATCAGAAACGCGCTCGGCATGGAGACCGTGCTCGGCTTTTTGCCTTCTACTTTCACATAAGCGGCCTCAATTTGATCGTAGGTCAGCTCTTCACAGGCGATCTCCAGTTCCTGGAAGAGGTACGTGTCAAATTTCTCAAAAATGTGGGCTACCCATCTCCCCACATCCGCGACTGAGATCATCTGGACCTTCTTACCTTTCAAAACACTTTTGAAGAAAGACAGCACCATGTCGCGGTGGCCCATGTCGAAATTGTCATAAAAGGCTACCGGACGGATGATGGTGTAATTGGTGAGATCGAGTTCGCGGATGTACTCTTCGATGCGCATTTTGCTCTGGAAGTAGGAAACCCCGGTATTTCGATCGGCGCCTCCAAAGGAGGAATAGACCAGATGCGGGATTTCCATAAATTTTGCCGTGTGCGCCACACGTTTTCCCCGCTCCACTTCCTTCTCGACGCCATCCTTCATGCTTTGATAACTGAATACACCGTAGACGCCTTTCATCGCGTCTTCCAGGCTCCCGCGATCGTCGAGATCTCCCTCGACCAGCTGGGCTCCATGCCTCGTCAGATTCTTGGCGGCGGCGCTGGCCGGATCGCGTACGAACGCGCGGATGACCATGTCAGAGTTCTTTGCTAGCGCACGGACAACAGCACGGCCCTGATGGCCCGTAGCGCCGATGACGAGAATGGTTTTGTTTTTCACGCGGTAGGGGCTCCCCATTTGAATTTGGACTGCAGGACTTCATAAAAGCTGTAGTCCGGATCCATTAAGAATTTAACCCGCTCCGTGGCTTGTTGGATGTCCACGCGGTCGCCAGGCTGCAGCGTAAGAATCTCCTGGCCGTCTAAACTGATCATCGCCGGCTGGCTGGATCTTTCGACCAGGACGGCAATGCTCTCAGAAGTGGGCATGATGAGCGGCCGCTGCGTGAGCGTGTGCGGACAAATCGGGCAGAGTAACAGGATATTGAGTTTTGGGTGAACAATCGGACCTGACGCTGCAAGGCTGTAAGCGGTCGAGCCTGTGGGCGTGCTGACAATAAGCCCATCGCCCACATAGGTGGCCAGAAAGCGATTGTCGATGAGAGCCTGCAGGATGACGACTCGTCCTGTGGCCGAGGATCGGACGACGGCTTCATTGAGTCCCAGGAATGGGCCCGCTGGCTTTCCTCTGACGGTGGCCGTGACCGAAAGCAATCCTCGCTCTTCCAAACGGCCCTTGCCCGCGAGTATCCGTGTGAGGGTTTGGTACATCGTCCCTACCTCCGAGGCTGTCAAAAAACCTAAACGCCCGACGTTTACACCCAGTAAAGGGATGTTCCAGCGACACACTTCACGCGCGGCGTTCAGCAGCGTCCCATCCCCTCCCAACACAATGACAAAATCTGAATGCTTCATTTCCGGAACAACGGTGGGCCCGCCAATCACTACTTTACGACGCGCCTTCAGCCATCGCTCAAGCTTGAGCCACTCTTTATAGGCGCGTTCTTTGTTGGAGTTATAAACGACCGCAATTTTTCTGAAGGATCTCGTTTTCATCACGGCTCCTCTGTATCGAAAATTTATCCTTCATGAGTTAGCAGGTTAATCTCTACAAATCAATGACTTTTTAGCCTTTGGCGGGTGGGAAACGGAGGGAAGTCGGAGTGCCGTGTTTTAGCGGAAAACGGTTTGTCGGTAATGCTTGAGTTCGGCGATGGAC
>JANLWZ010000017.1:0-3081 GCA_031364865.1 Elusimicrobiota bacterium | reverse complement strand
CATCAAAATCTGGGCGGTGAGGGATTTGAACCCCCGGCATCCTCCGTGTAAGGGAGGCGCTCTACCGCTGAGCTAACCGCCCAATGAGGTGCGATTTTATCACACACCCGCCCGTTTCAGAAGCTCGTGCGCGTGCCTGACGTATCGCGAAATATCAAAACACCTTTCCAGTTCATCGCGTTTCAAATCTTTCATCATGCGGGTGTCGGCTTCGACCATCTCGCGGAAACTTCCCCCCTCCAGCCAGGCCTTCATCGCATAGCCCTGGACCTGCTTGTAAGCATCCTCCCGGCGCCATCCTTTGTTAACAAGGGCAAGCAAAACCCTTTGAGAAGCAATAATTTCCACTGTTTTAGACATGTTGCGCTTCATGTTCTCCGGATACACTTGAAGACCCGCCAAAACTCCGTTTAACCGGTGAAACATAAAATCGAGCAGAATGGTGGCATCGGGCAGCGCGACACGCTCTACAGAAGAGTGGCTGATGTCCCGTTCATGCCAAAGGGCCACATTTTCAAGACTGGCCTGCGCATATCCCCTGATCAACCGCGCAAGCCCACAGAGATTTTCGGATGCTATGGGATTACGCTTGTGAGGCATGGCCGAGGACCCCTTCTGGCCTTCGGAGAACGGTTCTTCCGCTTCGAGAACCTCGGTGCGCTGGAGGTGACGAATTTCTGTGGCGATACGCTCGATGCCTGCCGCCACAACCGCCAGATGGCACATGAATTCGGCATGCCGATCGCGCGGGACCACTTGGGTCGCTACCGGTTCACCCTGTAAGCCCAGCTTTCGACAAACGTAACTTTCCACGCTTGGATTCAAGTGAGCAAAAGTGCCCATCGCGCCGGACAATTTTCCAAAAGCGATGGCCTTGCGCGCGAGCTTCAGCCGATCCTCCGCGCGCTTCATCTCCGTAAACCAGCCCGCGACTTTGATACCAAACGTGATAGGTTCACCATGAATGCCGTGCGAACGGCCCATCATGATCGTTTTCTCATGCTTACGGGCCAGTGCTCCAATTGTTTTCTGCAGCACACGGACATCCACCAGGAGAAGGTCCGTAGTTTCAACGAGCTGCACGGCAAGCGCCGTATCGAGCACATCGGACGAAGTCAGCCCCATATGAAGGAAGCGAGATTCCGGCCCGATCCCTTCTCCCACCTGAGTCACAAAAGCGATGACATCGTGTTTGACGACCTGCTCAATGGCGCGAATACGCGCCACATTGATCTTGGCTTTCCTGCGGATCTTCGCATAGGCTTTGGCAGGCACTTCACGCTGCTTGACGAGAGCTTCCGTCGCCAGGAGTTCAACCTGCAGCATTTTCTCAAACCGATATTCATCGGTCCAAAACTTGGTCATTTCCGGTCTGCTGTAGCGTTCAATCATCTTTCTTTCCTATGAACTCCTTAAGCGTTCTGACGTAAAGCTGATGTTCCAGAACCAGAATCCGATTGGCGAGCGTTACGGGTGTGTCTCCGGGCAAAACAGGGACTCTCTCCTGAGCCAGAATATCTCCGTGATCGTAATGCTCATCTACCAAGTGAACCGTGCATCCGGATTCTTTCTCACCTGCCGCAAGGACCGCCGCATGAACATGAGCTCCATACATACCTGGTCCACCGTATTTCGGCAGGAGAGCCGGATGGATATTGAGGATTTTCCCTCGAAACGCAGTCACAATTTCCTGCGAGAGCTTCCGCATGTACCCCGCCAGGCAAATCACATCCGGCTTTGCCTCTTTCAGCTTGACCAGGACTTCCTGTTGAAAACGCTCTTCCGTGTCAAACGCCTTGTAGCTGACTACGACGGAAGGGATCTGCGCATTCTTGGCCCGCTCCAGCGCATAAGCACCCTCTTTGCTGGACAGCACAAGCACAAATTCAACTTGCGGGATCTTCGCGTCAATCAGCGCCTGGAGATTGGTACCGTTGCCTGACACGAGCGCGGCAACACGGACCGGCCGTTGGGCCACTACCCCCATCTCCCGATAAGCCCCGAATGGGGCGGCTCTCGAAGGGGTTGCCCCGTCCAATAGCTTTTATTTATGGACACGGGGCTAGCTGAACCGGATCCCTTTGGATCCTTCCTCTATAACGCCAATGGGATACACCGGATGGACGGCCTTCTCAACAACGGCCACATCTTTGGGCGACACCACGAGCACCATGCCGATTCCCATGTTCAACGTATTAAACATTTCCTCATCGGAAGTATCAGCGCGCTTCTGGATCTCGTGAAAGAGTTCGGGCACCGGCCAGCTGCGCAGAGTGATCTTCGCCTGCACGCCTTTCGGCAGTACGCGCGGAATATTGCCAATAAAGCTTTCGCCAGTAATGTGAGCCATCGCTTTGATCACCGGCTTTTTGCGTTCGATGAGCGGCATCAGCGCCTTCACGTAAATCTTGGTAGGTTCAAGCAGTTCGTCCATGCGCCGCTGGAGCTCGGACTCCGTATAGAGCTTGCGTACGAGCGAATATCCATTAGAGTGAAGACCTGAAGAGGGCAACCCGAGGATGACATCGCCCGGTCGCACTTTGCTCCCATCGATGACGCGCGGTTTATCCACGACGCCCACCGCAAAGCCGGCTAAATCGTATTCCCCATCCGCATAGAAGCCCGGCATCTCCGCCGTTTCCCCGCCTAAGAGAACGCAGTTGGACTGCTGGCATCCATTGACAATGCCACGGACGACGTTTTCGGCCTTGTCCACATCCAGTTTGCCGCAGGCAAAGTAGTCGAGGAAAAAGAGGGGCTTCGCGCCGGAGCAGAGAAGATCGTTGACGTTCATCGCGACAAGATCGATACCGACCGTATCGTGCTTGTCTGCGAGAAAGGCGAGTTTGAGCTTTGTGCCGACACCATCGGTGCAGCCGACAAGCTGCGGGCTCTTCATTCCCTTTGAAGGGAGTGGAAACAGACCCGCAAAGCCGCCAATGAGCGGCGACATTTTCTTGATGCGCTGAACGAGGGCATCGCCCGCTTCGACGTCAACGATCTTCTCTGCTCCGGCGCGAAGCCCCTCTTTTTCCTCGACTACTTTGCCTGCGGCAAACTGGATGTGGACAAGGCCGAAAA
>JANLWZ010000394.1:0-6226 GCA_031364865.1 Elusimicrobiota bacterium | reverse complement strand
TTGAAGAACAGGATGCGGGCGCTCGGCCTCTCTTAACAGATGCGGCATGACATCGGGATCATGAATCTGTGTCAGCGCCCAGACAGCGGCTATGCGGAGATCTTCATCCCCAATTTTCGCCGCCTGCGACAAGGCATCGATCGCACGTTTGTCACCTATTTTCCCAAGACACTTCGCTATGCCGACCAGGCCAGGCTTTGAAAAATCTGTCAGCGCGGACAGGAGGGACGGAACGATCGCCGGTCCACGTTGCGTTACTCGGTGAATGGCTTCATTGCGTGAAAAGAGATCGTCGCTTGCCAGAGCTTTTAAATCTTCCTGAATCTCCCGCTCCGAAAGAACCGTTACCGCGACGGCGGAATCCATGACCACGGGCTTTCCTTGTTCATCGCGATGGCAGTAGGGGCAGGCCGTAATCGAGCGGGGAATATCCTTTTGACAGAACGGACAGGGCTTTAAAATCATGGTGCTAGTTTTTTGACAGGTCTCACGACCTAAGTCAAGGACTTATCGGATTTGAGGGAGGATCGCGGCGACGGCTTCGCCAAGGGATTCAGGAGAGTTCGCGACTTTGATGCCAGCTTTTTCGAGATTTTTCATTTTTTCTGCGGCGGTTCCGCTCGCACCTTCAATAATGGCACCGGCATGGCCCATCCGCCTGCCGGGAGGCGCCGTTTGACCGGCGATGAACGCCGCCATGGGCTTCTTCATGTGCTTCTTAAAATACTCGGCGGCTTCGTCTTCCTGACGGCCGCCAATTTCGCCAATCAAAAGGACGGCTTCCGTCTGAGGATCCTTCTCGAACTTTTCCAGAAGATCAATAAAGCTCGAACCATTGACGGGGTCGCCACCGATACCTATCACCGTGGACTGGCCAATACCACGCTGCGTGGTTTGCCACACCGCTTCATAGGTCAGAGTTCCGGAACGCGAAAGAATTCCTAGCGAGCCGGGCTTATGAATGTAGCCGGGCATAATGCCGACTTTGCATTCGCCTGGCGTAATGAGACCAGGACCGTTAGGGCCAATGAGCGTCCCTTTCCAGCCGCTTGAAGAGAGTTTTGATTTTACGCGGGACATATCCAGAACAGGAATCCCTTCGGTGATCGCCACAATGAGCGCGATGCCGGCGTCCGCAGCTTCGAGAATCGCATCGGCGGCAAAAGGCGCAGGCACAAAAATCATCGTGGCATTGGCGCCGGTCGAAGACACGGCGTCACGGACCGTGTCAAAAACGGGGATCTCGTCTACTTTGGTGCCGCCTTTGCCCGGAGTGACGCCGCCCACCACTTGCGTTCCGTAGTCTCGGCATCCGCGCGCGTGGAACATCCCGGCGGTGCCGGTGATGCCCTGAACAAGTAGTTTTGTGTTTTTGTTGACAAGGATGCTCATTTTGATGCCGCCACAATTTTCTTGGCGGCGTCCGTCAAATCTTTCGCCGCTTCAAGTTTGAGTTTCGAGTCCTGCAAGATTTTTCGGCCCAGTTCCACGTTCGTGCCTTCCAGCCGAACCACGAGTGGCACTTTCATCCCGACTTCTTTGGCGGCGGTCACAATACCTTCGGCAATGATGTCGCACTTCATGATGCCGCCAAAGATATTCACGAGCACGCCCTTCACTTTCTTGTCTGAAAGGATAATGCGGAAAGCTTCCGTCACCTGCTTGGCATTGGCACCGCCGCCGACATCCAGGAAATTTGCCGGTTCACCGCCATGAAACTTGATGAGGTCCATCGTTGCCATCGCCAGGCCCGCCCCGTTCACGAGACAGCCAATGCTTCCCTCAAGCGCGATATAGTTCACTCCTGCTTCCTGCGCGCGAGCATCCAGAGGATTTTCTTCGGCAGGATCACGCCACGCCTGCGCGTCTGGATGCCGGTAGAGCGCATTGTCATCCAGGCTGACTTTGGCGTCCATCGCGATGACTTTCTCGTCCGCCGTTAGGCCAAGAGGATTCACTTCCACCATCGACGCGTCCCAATCGAGAAAAGCTTTCGCAACAGCCACAGCGGCATTTGCCATAGAGTTCAGTGCCGTTCCTTTTAATCCCATCCGTTTGGCGAGATTGCGCGCTTTAAAAGAGGGAAGGCCTGTCCAAGGATCGACTTCTTCATAGAAAAGGGCCTCCGGGCGCGTGCGTGCGAGCTCTTCAATATCCATGCCGCCTTCCAGCGACGCCATGATGACCGGCACGCGTTTGGTTCTATCCATGACGCAGGCGAGATAGAGTTCCTTCGCCACCGTTTGCGCCTGCTCCACATAAAGCTTTCGCACGATAATTCCCTCGGGGCCCGTCTGGTGGGTCACCAGTGTCTTGCCGAAGAGTGTGTGGGCCGCTTTTTCGATGTCGGCTGGCGTTGCGGCTCTCAAGATGCCACCCGCCTTTCCTCTTCCACCCGTGTGCACTTGGGCTTTGACCACCCAGGGACCCGGTGGTAGTTTTTTTAGGACGGTTGAAAGTTCGTTGGCACTAAGAAGCGGAGCGCCTGCGGGGATCTGCAGACCCGCTTTTTGAAGAAGGACTTTGGACTGGAATTCGTGAAGTTTCAAAGCGTTAGCGCGCGGTGACTTGTTGGCGGGTCGACATCGGCTGATACTTCAGCCCTTGTGGACCCGTGTACAGAGACAACGGCCGGATGAGCCTATTATGGCTGTACTGCTCCATCACGTGCGTGCACCATCCCACAATGCGGCTGATGGCAAAAATCACGGGATAAAGATCTGTGTCGATCCCCAGATAGCGGAAGACGGTCGCGGAATAAAAATCGAGGTTGGGATTAATTTTCTTTTCACCAATCATGATCTTCTCAATGATCTCGGACATCTCATACCACTTGGCTGGACCCACCTTCTGGCTAAGTTCTTTGGATTTCTGTTTGAGCGCGGCCGCGCGCGGGTCAAACGTCGTATAGACGCGGTGCCCGAACCCCATGATTTTTTCCTTGGCGGCCAACTGCTGGCGGACATAAGCGTCTGCGTTTTTCGGCGTCCCAATTTTTTCCAGCATTTCCATCACGCGTTGATTGGCGCCGCCGTGGAGCGGCCCTTTCAGCGTTCCGATAGCGCTCGTCACTCCGGAATAGATATCGGAAAGCGTTGAGGTCGTGACTCGCGCGGCGAAGGTGGAGGCATTCAACTCATGATCTGCCTGGAGGATGAGCGCCATATCGAGCGCGCGCCGGGAGAGTTCGTCCGGCTTTTTGCCGGTCACCATATAAAGGAAATTTGCGGCGGAATCCAGGCCGGCATTCGGCGCGATCGGCGCTTGCCCTTTACGCGCGCGCTCGATAACGGCAGCCATGGTAGAAAGCTGAGCGGTCAACCGGATGGTCTTACGGAGATTTGCGGCAGGACTGTTGTCTTCCGATTCCGGATCGAAGGTCGCCAGCGCGGAAGCGCCGGTGCGAAGCCAGGCCATGGGATCGGCATTTTTGGGGATTGTTTGCAAAATCTTGATGAGCTTGGCAGGAATGGCGCGGTTCTTTCGGAGTTCCTTCTGGAAATTTTTCAGCTGAGCGGCATCCGGAAGCTGCCCGTAGATGATGAGATAAGCGGTCTCTTCGTAGGTGGATTTGTCCGCGAGCTCGTTGGCATCGTAGCCGCGGTAGCGGAGGATACCCTTCTCGCCGTCAATAAAGCAGATGTTAGACGAAGTGATGACAACGTCTTCTAGTCCCGTGAATTTTGTTTCAGGCATGTTGGAATTCAACTTCCTATCTTTTTTGGCTATTGATGAAACCGAGAAATTCTTCGCGGGTACGGGCGTCGGATCTGAAATTGCCTAACATGGAGCTCGTGACCGTTGGCGCGTTCTTGCTTTGGGCGCCGCGCATCTCCATACACAAATGTCTGGCTTCCATCACGACCGCTACCCCCAGGGGTTTTACCTTATTCAAAATAATGTCTGCAATCTGTGAAGTCAGACGCTCCTGCACCTGCAGCCTCCGCGAGAAGGCTTCCACGAGCCTTGGAATCTTGGAAAGTCCGATCACTTTGCCGTTCGGAATGTAGGCGACATGGCATTTCCCAAAAAACGGCAGGAGGTGATGCTCACAGAGTGAATAAAAATCGATATCCCGCACCAGGACCATCTCACTATAAGGAACGGCAAAGAGGGCATCGTTGATCAGCTTATCGACATCCACGCTATAACCGCTGGTCAATTCATGCAGTGACCTGGCCACCCGCTCAGGCGTCTTCAGAAGGCCTTCCCGCTTAGGATCTTCCCCCAGTCGGATGAGGATTTCTTTGACCATGTCGGACAACGGCTGCTTCGATTTGAATTTACTGACTGTTTGGTGCGTAATTGTCGTCACAGATGCGGATTATACTTAAAAGGATTCAATCGTGTATTATCACGCCATGCGCGTCATGGAAGTCGCCATGGAGATCGCTCTTCCGCCTCCCGTTCTGGAGGCGATCTTCAAACGTCATGGGTATCGCCCCACCCGCGATGCGGCCATGTCTACCTCCGTAGGGGGCATCGGGCCCCTTTTACGCGAACGCATCATCGCGCATGGCGAAGAAAATATCGAAACGATCGGCGTCACCCCCCTTTATCAGCACACGTGGATCCAGAGCTGGTTTGAATGGGGCCAATTGCATCTGGAAAAACGGCGGGTGGGCATGGTCCTGCAACAATTTCTTCAGGACACCAGCATCGATCTTTCCTTGACCCTTTTTGATGGGTCGGTGGTAAAAATTCATGTATGGGAAGCGGCCTACGGAAAGTCTAAGGTGTACTTTCTGGATTGTCCGGAAGTGATCGATGTGGTTTATCCCAGCGACGAAGACGCGCCCCTGAAACACCCGAATCCTGCGGCCTGGGCCCATGCCGCCAGACAAAAACATAGCTGGCTCGTCGGCCGCGGTGCACTCCTTTTGGCAAAGGCTCTAAAATTCCAACCCGACATCACGGTTCTGAGTGAAACACCCACCTTGTTTGGTCATCACAAACTGGCCAAAGACGAGCTGCAGAACGATCCCTTTTTTGCCTCGACACGCTACATCTTTAACGATCACACGCCGATGGAATACGCGCATCCGGTCTGGAATAAGGACATGATCAACACTCTGAAGGTCGACACCTCTTCTTATTCATGGCTTCCAGGAAATGCCGATCTAGGAGAAGTGGATGTGACACGCCTTTTGATCGGGATATGCGAGGGGGTCTTCGGAGTGGCTCAAAAGCATGGCCGCATCATGCGAGCGATGCCCTCGCTGAAAGACTACGCGCCTAAAATCGAGGCGGTCACGAATGGTATCCATGTCGGCATCTGGCAGTCCCCCGATTACAAGGACATCTCGCAATGGACCGACGCGGACTTGCTCAAACTAAAGAAACGCAAGAAAGACGAGCTGCTCGACTGGGTATGGCGCCAGTACGGTCTGTGGCATACCTGGAAAGAACAGGTTCAGGACAAGGGCGTTATTCTGTGGACCCGCCGCATCACCGGCTATAAGCGTGTTGACCTCCTGGATACGCTCTGCAAAGATGTTTCCTTAAGGAAACAATTCCTGGACCTGAATCTGGTTCTCCTGGTAGGCGTTCGTATCCATCAGCACGACGATCAAGCTCAGACCATGATCTATAACCTGCTGGACATCATCAGTCAGGACCGGCGATTGCAGGAGCGCATCGTCTTCTTAGACAACTTCAATGTGTGGATGGCACCGAAGCTGTTTCAGGGCACCGATGCCGCCATCATGCTGGCCGATGACGGCCGCGAAGCATCCGCCACGGGATTTATGAAAGCTCAGGTCAACGGCGGACTGATCATTGCTTCCGAAGATGGAGCCATCCCCGAATCCGTAGTCTTTCAAGGCCGAGAAAAGGACGGGCAGACTGCGAATGGGTTTGAAGTCCCTTATGTCCAGGGTCTTCCTCGCGCGGATAACCTTTTGCGCGCCTGCAAACAGTTCCATCAGGTCCTGAAAAATGACGCATTGCATGCGGCTATGGTTCGCTCCGCCTTCAGCGCCGTCTCCCAGGTGAATGTGGTCCGAACGGTCCAGGAAACCCGCAAAATCTACGATCGACTCCTCTCAGCACAAACTCCTGCCACAACAGCCATCTCCTCATAAAACCTGCGGGTTTATCACATCAATTTTGTGCTGTAAAATCGCGCAAACTGCTTAATTTTTTCATTGTAAATTTATATTAATAGTAGTAGTAAATAGGACGATGAAAAAGAATTCCGGAGTCACTATCATGGAATTGATGATTT
>JANLWZ010000391.1:0-2959 GCA_031364865.1 Elusimicrobiota bacterium | reverse complement strand
TCGAAATCCGGACCCTATACGGTCACCGTCAGTACCCCGGGGCAGATCATGAGCACGAGTGTTCAATGGTAAGAACAACGGCACCTCTTTCGAACAAAGGTTTCACCATCACCGAAATGATGATGGTCATCGCCATCCTGGGTGTCGTTTTCACCATGGCCCCCACCGTCCTGACGCAGGTCATGCGTTACTACTACCTGCATAACGCGAAGATCGAGATTCAGCGTGACGCACGCGTGTCGCTCGACAATATCAACCGATTTCTCCGCCAGGGGGTGTCATCCTCAGTGACGATCGACCAGGCGGCCAGTCAGCCGCCATTTTCACGCATCACTTTCACCCTGGAAACCGGCCAGACGATGAGATTTTTTCAACAGGGCACGTCGCTTTATCAGGTGGCGCAAAGTTCGACCGTTTTATCCAACAATCTCCGGTTTATCGCATTTACGTATCCGCGCTCGGACGACCCGAGCATTATTTCCGTAGCCATAACGATGGAGAAGGCAACGTACCAGGGCGGCACGAAAGCACTCGAACTATCGATTGAAAAAGTGAGGGTCATGAATTGAAAAACCGCTCCGGACAATTACTCATCGCCTCCATCGTGATCCTGCTCGTGCTCGCTATCATTTTGCCGGCGCTCGTCATGTACACCCAAAATGAAAGCAAATGGACCGTCAAAGAACAGCGCTCGACAAAATCCTACCAGCTGGCCGAATCGGCCGTCGAACAGGGATATCAGAAGCTGCTCGTCAGCACAGGCACATGGGCGACTGTGCAGGGAGGGACGCCCGTTTCCGGCTACAACTTTGATTCGTCGTACACCGGCGTCACCGGCGGAAACTATCAAATACGGCTTGCCGCAGGACCTTCAGCAAACCAGATTACGATCACAGGAGTCGGCAAAGCGAACTCGCCGAGCGGCAATGCGGACGTTCGGAGCATCAAAGTGATTTACACCAACGGTTCTGCCGCGACCAACTCGATCTCGGCGGGAAAATTAGTGACGATCGGCGGCTCCGTCAATGTGGAATGGGGAGCTGTGTTGTCATACACGAGCATCGACCCCGCAGGACGGGAATATCCTCGTTTCTATAGTGCCGGGAGCATCGTCGGTTACGATGAAAACCCTGTCGCTCCGAACTCTGATAACCTTAGTTATTGGGCCTATGACTCCACCTTACCCTCGCAGCCCCAAGTCAATCTGCCTTTCTACAAATCACAAGCGCAGGGCCAAGGGGCATCCCCGGTGGGGTGTCCAAATTACTACGCAGCCGCGGGTCCCGGCAACGTGACCAGCTGCTTAGACAATCAGGCAGGCGGACGCACCTACTACTTCGATACGGGCGATTGGACATGGAAAAGCCCTGGAACCAATTACGTTCTCGGCAACATCATCCTGGCCACCGGCAATATGGGTATCAGCGGCAATGGTGGTACAGGCGCGGGGCCGGGTATTTACTCCGCCACTATCCCTCCACGGGCCTGGGAAGAATATGGAAAAACTTCAACAAGTTGGACTCACTATCGCTGCATGGACCCTGCGGCCCCGGCAACGTACGCTGCTGCAGAAGCGGCCGATTACAATTCGGTCGCGACCTATACAATCCCCACTGATGCAAAAAACTGTGTGAATACAGCGGGGAGCGTACTGCTTCATGGATTTATCTACGCAGGTGGGGCATCAGGTCTAAGTGGCGGCGGTAATTCACGCTTTCACGGAGCCATCATCACTCCGAACACAGCGACAGTGGCGACATCCAATTTCACACTCTACTTCGACAATACAGTGGCAGGGAATATCTCGTTGTCGAGCATCAGCCTATCACGAACGTCCTGGTCGGAAGTAGGAACGTGTACTTGGGCAGGCGTGAACGCGACTTGTCCTTAAACGAACTTCTGCGGATTAGAGAACCGGACTTTTTTGGATGCCCTGCAGAGTCGCGCGCCAACCCAGGCGCGCTTAATTGAGACGAGATTCGTATGCGGAGAGCTGTTCCTTACAGTGTTTTGCACCTTCGGAATTAGCCCCGGCAGCCATCTTCAAATCCCAATAGCGCGCACGTGTTGCCGCCCATTCGGAAATGGCTTTATCAAATTGTGCCCTGGCTTCCAAGATTCGTGATCTCCAGGGACTGCCGATCTCAAGCGGCAAAGCCTGAAGACGCTTTTCCGCCTCAATTGCTTCCACTTCCATCATGGCGCGCAGGATGAGATGGGGCGAAACACGGTGCAGCTTGTGTGTCATCTTCACGCGGCTAAGTCCCCAGATAAGCCATTTTGTTGGATCCCATTGGTACCAATAGATCCCGTTGCGGTAGTCTGAAGGGAACGTGTGGTGGAAGTTGTGGTACCCTTCTCCATAGGTTAAAAAAGCCAACCACCAGGAATCACGTGACGTGTCTTTTCGAGCATAAGGCTGTTTGCCCCACATATGCGCCAGAGAATTAATGAAGAAGGTCATGTGATGGACGAATACCACGCGAATAAGGCCCACCCATAGGAACATCCCGAAGGTTCTTCCTATAGACATTCCAATGACGAGTGGAAGAAGAAACCCCACAATAAGGGCGATCGCTGTGTCGTACCGGTGCTGCCACCGAATGAGGGGGTCCCGCAGCAAATCTCCGACGTTGGTAAGTTGTTTTTGCTCCCGGGATTGATAGAAGATCCAGCCAATGTGAGACCACCAGAAGCCCTGACCTGCATTGTAGGGATCCTTAGTCGTGTCGGTATAGCGGTGATGCATCCTGTGATCGGAGGCCCAGTTCAGAGCAGAGTTCTGCATCGCACAAGCTCCGAAGACCAGGTAAAAAAAGCGGACAAATGGGTTCGTTTTGTAAGCTACATGCGCAAAGTGCCTATGGTATCCCGCCGTAATGCTTAAACCGGTGGCTATCGACATGAGGGCGAAAAGGACGATTTCTGTCGTCTGGATACCAAAGCGAGGGATGTAATA
>JANLWZ010000370.1:0-5848 GCA_031364865.1 Elusimicrobiota bacterium | reverse complement strand
CTTTGGAAGTGCCTGCCGCCTTATCTTCCCTCTGAAGCTCGAGACCCTGGGTGGTGAAATGAAGGATGGTTTCTTCAGGATGGCGGGCCTTTTCCGCGGGGTCCGCATCTTCGTGAACGAGAAACAGTTTGTTCCCAAAACGGACTTTCAACTCTCTCTGAAACGCTGCCATACGCCTTTGCGTTTCTGACACCGGAAGAAAATAGATTTCTGTGACTCCAAACGCTCCATTGGCCCGCCGCTCATCGCGCGGCTTGAGATGGCCCGTCTCATCCAAAAACATCCGGGAGCGTTTTAGATCGTTTTCTGTAATTTCAGTGAGTGACTCAGCCCCTTCACGAATACCGTCATAGAAAGTTTTATAAACATCAAAGGGTCGAGTCGCTATCCCCGACTCTGCCCTAGCAGGTGGCTCCTTTCGATTCATATCTCTAACCTGCGCCAAAATGTACGAGGTAATGCCGATCGCATAGGCGATGAGATCGCCATAGTCGATGTGATCGCCTTGACCTGCAGAAAATTGGAAAATTTCAAAAGCTGCAAGCAGAATAAAAACGCCAGCACCTACCTTCAGCGTATTCCGCGGGTTTGCGCGCCAAGCAGCGGGAATCATCATCAGGATGATGATGGGCAAGCCTAAATCATATGCATAGTCTTTGAGAAAGGATCCCAAATAAAGCCGGTCAGCATCGTAGAACCATCCAGTGTGCATCCAAGGCGGCATGTGAAGATTCGTATGACTTCCCCAACCAGGAGCCTTCGCAAAGCAATCGGACAGAAGCATGAGAATGATGGCCCCATATTCCAACTTTTCTGCCCATTTCGATTGACGACGTATCTGCATACCAAGGACGGCGAAAACCGTTAAAAGCGCTGAGCCCCAGATGATCGTCAAAGGGTCTGACGCGACGAATGACTCGGACTGATCCGTTAAGACCATGGCCGCCACCAAAATGAATCCTATGGGGACAAGGTCGAATGGAGACTCCAGCTGCGGTTCCGGCTTTTGGTAGGCGGACACTTTTTCCGTAGTGGAAATCGCTGTGCCCCGGCCGAGGCTGACCCAGGACCGGACTCGATGCAGTAAGTGACGGGGGCGAGAGTACAGGACAGCCGCCAAGGCTTGGCTTTCAAAAAAGCTGATTGCTGTGGGATACGACTGGATGCTCGGCCTTTCTGAGAAAAAAGCTGACGCCGTTAGAGGATCGGCCAGCAGGCAAGGAACCAAGAACACTGCCAAGATGCGAAGGATGTATTTATTCATATGAGTCGAACGCGCGGGTGCCCCTGCCTACCGGCAGGCAGGCGCGTTCGAGGATGCCTATAATTTTAAGGCCACTGGATAGATATAAGCCAGATGCCGCTCGGCTAAGAATTTTGACCAAAAGACCCACACAAAACATAGGTCAGTCGTCAGCTTTAGGGTTTTAGTGCAAACCGTTACGATAAATCTTGCAAGGGTGTCAGATAAAAACAGCCTATGGTGCCTTTGCTTCGTCGCATCTTTCATGCCATTCAACATTTCAGCCAACGTTTGAGCAAAGGGCTCGTTAAGCGCATCCCCGGTATACCTGGTGTCCTGGCCCAATGGATTCCCGTACTCCTCCTGCTTTTTCTAATCGGCCTGGGCGTCCTGGGATGGATTGCGCAGCATGTCCTTCGTGCCGACAAACAGGAGCATTACCACTACAAAACGCTCATTTCCTTACAGGACCCCAGCTTCAAGACTTCCACGATCATCGTGGGATTCCCCCTTGTCCATGGCAATCAAGCCACGATCCTCAATAACGGCGATGCGATTTTCTCCGCAATGCTTCGTGATATCGCACGCGCTCAAAAGAGCGTCAACCTGGAAACGTTTATTATCCGCTCGGATAAAGCAGGCAAACCCATTATCGAAGCGCTCATCGCCGCCGCCAGGCGAGGCGTTCAGGTGCAGCTGCTCTATGACGCGGTCGGCAGCAAATTAAAAAAAGAGGACAAGAAAGCTCTTAAAGAAGCCGGTGTGCACCTTCGCCAGTTCCGGCCTTTGGCGACATTTCGCGTTCACAAACTATCGAAGCGGACGCATAGGAAGCTCCTCGTGGTGGATGGACGGATCGGTTATACCGGGGGCATCGGCCTGGCCGAAGAGTGGATGGGCGATGCGCGCACGAAAGACGAATGGCGCGAAACTCAGGTGAGAGTGCAAGGCCCAGTCGTCGCCCAGATGCAAACCATTTTTGCCGAGAATTGGATCTACTGCACGGGGGAAGTCCTGATTGGTGACGCTTACTATCCGGAATTAAAGCCCGCGGGATCCCTGGATATCCATGCCATGCGGACGGCCCACGGTGATGCATCGGCTTTTTCGAAGATGCTGTATTACGTGCTCTTCCAATCCTCCCATAAACGCATCTATATTACGAACCCGTATTTCATTCCGGACGCCCAGATACGCGAGGCCTTGGCCGGCGCCGCAGAGCGCGGAGTCGATGTCCAGCTGCTTCTTCCCGGGAAAATCAATGATGCGAAGTTGATCCGCGCAGCCTCCTGGTTTCATTACGGGGGATTGTTGAAAGCCGGGGTACGCATCTTCGAATATCAACCGACGATGGTGCATGCCAAAAACGTGGTGGTGGATGGCCTCTATTCCACCATCGGATCGATCAACTTTGATTTGCGTTCCATGGAACTCAACTCCGAAAACAGCCTGGGCTTCTATGACCAGGGGTTCGCCAGCCAGGTAGAAGCTATGTTTCACGAGGACAAAAAGCGCTGCCGAGAAGTGACGCTCAAAGAATGGAAGGACCGCAGTTACTTCCGCCGCCTGATCGAACTCGGCGCCCGCATCTGGGAACCGTACTACTAAAAAGTCCGGGTCCAGGCCACGCCGAGCGTATCGTTCTCCACATAAGGGTAGAAGTGTCCTGCCAGTTGTGGCTTACTGTGCCGGTTGTGCTCCACCAAAATCCCTACGCTGTATCCCAGGACCGCGCCGGCGATCACATCGCTCAGCCAATGCTTTTCCACGTAGATTCGGGAGTACGATACTCCTCCGGCCACCACATACGCTGGGATACCTACCCAATAACTGCCGCTTTCATGGCTGATAATGGTCGCGGTGGCGAACGTCATCGCAGCATGCCCGGACACAAACGAATCATTCTCCGAATCGCTGAAATAACCGACCGGACCTAAAAACGGGCCATTGCTGGGATGGTCAACAGGCCGCCTGCGCCCGGCTAAGATTTTAATGAGCGCCGCCACAATTCCGGTATCCACCAGGCCTTCAAACACATGCAGGGAGCCTGTGCGGAGCCGCGTCCAGTCCTGCCAGTAGCCCAGGCCGTAGCCAGCGAGCGATGCCCCAAAGAGTACCGGCGGATCGCCAATGTGAGTAAACCCGTGCATAAAATTATCGAGCGGGACATTGTCGCGATTGAGCCCTTGTTCAACCCTTTCATCGACGGAACGAGTATTTCCCCAGGTGGGTGCCAGGACCAGGAGGGAAGCTCCGGTAGTACCCCAAACGATCAGATCGACATTGTTGGTCATTAAAGGCGAAGTAAACATCCGTCTATGATCGCCCAGGATATGTCGGTAAGCGTAACGGAGGCTGTCTTCCGGTTCGGCATACGAGGATAAAGAGACGCTTAATAAGATCGAAAGCGACAAAAGAAATTTATGGTAATTTCCCTTCGAAAGTTTTTGATTACTCACTCAACAATTTCTTCCGTGCAGTACCAAATTCGCCCACGTGATAGATGGCAAGTCCGATCAGTTTCACCGGGAGGCGATCAAAGCGTTTTGACTTCCATGGATGGATCAGGTTTTGCGGAGCAAGACCCAGCGTGATGTGAGGGTCATAATGCGAGCCGGACGATTTCGGGAGGAACTCGTCGACATACTGAATGATTTGAGGATTAAGCGGTGAGCCATCGGCCGGGGGCACAAAAGCGTTGGCGTCACCCCCATGAACGACCCAAGGCTGGACCGCCTGTACGATCTTTTCATGGAATCGGCGTAGCTCTGGCGTCGGATCGATTTTCAAGACGCAGGATTTTACGTCCTCTAAGCCTGCCGGCGTGGCTTCGTAGCCAGTCGCTTCGAGTTTCATGGTCTCGATCGCTTCAGACTTTACTATGGATTGAACTGCACTTTCGAACTCTGCCAAATCTCTCCGGCGCACGTAACATTGGAGAAGCGTGATATGCGGTATATGGCTGGCATCCAGAGCAAACCCTTCAGGATAAGCCTGACGCAGTTTTGTATTCATGGCTCGTACCTGTTGAACATTATCCGTATCCAGCTCAAGCAGCACGTTGACCGCCATGACGTCTTTCTCGGCCTGGCGGCCCCAGATCGGTTGAACGAACAAAGACGTGAGGCAGAGTCCTAAGATGCGGAGCGTGTTAAACCTCACACTGTTAGGACAGCCGATCAAAAAAGGAAGTAACAGGGGCTCCGCAAGTTTGTGCAACCCGGCGGAAAGGTTGCGCATCTAAATCCTTAGGGGAAAGTAAATCCTAAGGAGGCTACACATGTCTACTTCTCAAAGCAAAGCAGTTTCAGCTTTAAATGACCTCGTGGAAATCTGCGAAGACGGTTATAAAGGATTCACCAGCGCTGCGGAATCTGTGAAAGACCCGCTCCTAAAATCTTTATTCAAGGAATACGCGCATGAACGTGGTAGTTTCGCACACGAGCTGCAGCAGGAAATACGTGGATTAGGCGAAGAACCGGAAGATCGAGGAACAGCCGCCGGCGCAGTCCATCGGGGCTGGATCGGACTCAAGTCCACCCTTACAGGTCATGATGAGCATGCGATCGTGGCGGAATGCGAACGCGGCGAAGATGCGGCAAAGGCAGCTTATGAAAAGGCGCTGGAAGGTCTTGATCTCCCCGGAACGATCCTGCCGATGGTGGAAAAACAATATCAGCAGGTGAAGAAAGCGCATGACCGAGTCAAGGATATTCGCGACGGCGCTACTGTCGGATCACACCGCTAGAAGTTAACTGCGGCTACCGCGCGCCATGGCTCCAGCGATCAGAACCATCCAATAGATATGGGAGCCGATGGCCGCGGCCCAGAGGAACTGGCCGAGCAGCTGGAAGAGCGCCAGGAAGATTGTAAAGAAGATGAAATCGCGCCGGCTGAGCGTGTCAGCGAGAGCGGTCAGCCGCCGTGCCCACGCTGGCGAATTTTCCCGGTTCTCTTCGGGAGCGACAGAGGTAAAAAAGGGCCCGGAATTCTTTTTGCGGCGCAGCGTCATCAGAGAAACCCAGCTTACAGAAATTAAAACGCCTGCTGCAGCTACGATTCCAAGAATCCGCCAGTGACTTTCGCCAGAATCTTTTCCCAGACCAATCCCTATCCCCGTAAAGACCATCGCATGCACAAGGTTGTCTCCCCACAAATCCAGCCAGCCGCCCCAGCGGGATTCGAGATATTTTAAGCGCGCGAGTTCCCCGTCACAGCCATCCATGAAGGATGCGCACCAGAACAAAAGCGCTCCGGCGACTTTGGGCCCATAGCCTGGCTGCGCGAAGAGCAGCGCCGCGCCGCCGCCAATCGCAATGACAAAAAGAGTCATGAGATTGGGCGTAATCGGCGTTCTAGCAAGGAGACGCGTGAGCCCGAGCGATAACCGCCGTTCCAGATGCCGCGACATAAATCCATCGGTCGATTTTCGCAGCGAGTTGAACAAGACGGCTTCACCCGCCTTCAACGAAAGCTTGGTATCCACATCTTCCCAACGGTCGTCGCCAATATCAAAAGCAGCGAGTTGTCCTTCTTTGGCAAGCTGACGCATGCCATCGGTGTGCGCGCATTGGCCGTTTTGTTCCTGGGCGGCCTGCGCCAGCG
>JANLWZ010000368.1:0-3613 GCA_031364865.1 Elusimicrobiota bacterium | reverse complement strand
CGGCCGAAGCCGCGGCCATCTGGCCAGCACCTTTACCATAGAGCATGACGTCGCCTACCGCATCGCCATGGATCTCAATGGCGTTATATTCGTCCGCCACATTGGCAAAGGGATGCGTTTCCGGAATGAGCGTGGGATGCACGCGCACTTCCACGGAATTGTCCTCCAGCCGCGCGATGCCCAGAAGTTTGATGACGTAGCCGAACTCACGCCGCACAAAACTCATATCGCGCGGATCCACGTGTGTAATGCCTTCCGTCACCACATCACCCAACTTCACCCAACTTCCGGAGGCAATCGAAGCCAGGATCGCGATCTTGTGGGCGGCGTCAACACCGTCGACGTCGAAGGAAGGATCGGCTTCAGCAAAGCCCGCCTTCTGTGCCTCTTTGAGCGCGAGCGCATAGCTTAAGCCCGATTGACTCATCTTCGTGAGAACATAATTGGTGGTGCCGTTCAGGATTCCCGTAATCTTGGAGATTCGATTGCCGGCGAGGCCTTCGTTCAGCGCCTGGATGACGGGAATACCGCCGCCGACGGAGGCTTCAAAATAGACCTGACGACGGTAGATGCGCGTATGCTCGAAGACGTCCCCCCAATACTTGGCCAGAAGCGCCTTGTTCGCGGTCACCACGTGCTTGCCCGCATGCAGCGCTTTGAGCACGAACGTGCGCGCGGGCTCGTAACCGCCAATCAACTCGACAAAAATATCAATGTCGGGGTGCAGGATGATGTCCTCCGCTTTGCGCGTAAAAACATTCTGCAGACCAAGCTTGCGTACGTCAGATTTGGAAATTTTTTTGTCGCAGACCATCGAAAGCAGCACGGGCGCGCCGACTTTCGCTTCGATGATCGCGCGGCTCTTCTGCAGCATCTGAACGACACCCTGTCCGACGGTGCCGAGGCCGACGAGGCCTAAGTGTACGGGATGTTTCATTTGGACGAGACCTTCGTTTTTGTGGCCGCCATCAGCTTTTTGAAACGTAAAAGAACGTCATGAAAACGATTGTCGTGCGTCACCATGGACATGCGGATATACCCTTCTCCGCCGGCGCCAAACCCTACACCGGGGGCCACGACGACGCCGGTCGTACGAAGCAGTTTTTCCGCAAATTCCAGCGACCCCATCGCCTTGAAAGGTTCGGGCAGCGGCGCCCAGACATACATCGTGGCCTTGGGCATCGGAACGGACCACCCCATCTTGTTGAGGCCGTCGACCATCTGCGTGCGGCGCTTTTTGTAGACGTTGAGCGTCGGCTTCATAATGTTGGGCCAGCCTTCCAGCGCGGCGACGGCGGAGAGCTGAATAAACGTCGGCGCGCCGTAATCTAAAAAGGATTTAAATTTTTCCACGGCAGCGACAATTCTGGCATTGCCGCACATCCAGCCAATGCGCCAGCCGGCCATGTTGTAGCTCTTGGAGCAGGAATGCACTTCGATCCCGACATCTTTAGCGCCTTCTACTTCCAGAAAACTGGGCGCCACATAATCGTCGAAGGTGACCTCGGAATAGGCGTTGTCGTGACAGACAATGATGTCGTATTTCTTCGCGAAACTGACCCAATCCTTGAAAATGGACTTGTCCGGTACGACCGCGGCCGTCGGGTTGTTCGGGTAATTCAGAAAAAGCAGCTTCGCTTTTCGCGCCACCGCTTCGGGGATCTTCGCCAGATCGGGAAGAAAATCATTCTCGGCTTTCAGCGGTATGGAATACACTTCGCCGCCTGCGAGAATCACTCCGTTAAAGTGTGCGGGGTAAGCCGGATCGCCGACCAGCACCGTATCGCCTTGATTCAACACGGCCATCGCCAGATGGGCGATACCTTCTTTGGATCCGATGAGGGCGGTGACTTCTTTTTCAGGATCCAAAGAAACACCGAAACGCTTCTCCATCCAGGCGGCTACCGATTTACGGAATTTGGGAATACCCTTGGCCTGAGGATAGCGGTGGGTAGAGGCGTGATTTTTGACGGTATCGCAAAGACGTTCCACGATCGGGGCAGGGGTTGGTTGATCGGGATTCCCCATGCCCAGGTCGATGACGTCCAATTTCTTGGCGTAGGCTTCCTTCTTGAGCTGCGTTATGCGAGTGAATAAGTAAGGAGGAAGCCGGTTTAAACGATCGGAAAAATCCGGCATATTTCGCCGTTATCCTATCAAAATATAGAGACGAGGAGACGAAGGTGGCTAGGCGGCCTGCGGCGGCTGGCTCGTCGGAGCTGATGTCGGAGCTGCCGTGGGAGCGCTGGAGAGGCGAACCAGCTTCTTCAGCGAGAAACTCGGCTTGAAGGAAACCTTCCGCCCGACGGGGATCTGGATTGTTTCACCCGTCTTAGGATTGCGCCCTTTGCGTGCTTTGCGGGACTTCACTTTGAAGGTACCAAGGCCGGAGAGAGAGACCTTGTCGCCTACCCGGAGAGCTTCCCGAATAGTCTTCACAAGAGCCTTCACAGATCGTGAAGCCTGAGATTTTTTGACTCGCGCTTCTTTAGAAACACGCTGGATCAGTTGGACTTTATTCATTTTCTCTCTCCCCTAACACTTCTTAAGACGGCCTATTCAAAAACGTAGCGATTTCTAGCTAGTCTTGATAGTCGATTTCTAACATGTTAAGTTTTTTCTGTCAATGGCTATTTTTAGATGCAAATAAAGAAGCCCACGATCCTTGTGGATCGAGGGCTTCCTTAATAGAGGCTGTAAATTAGGACTGATTTAGCGCTTGGAGTACTGGAAGCGCTTGCGGGCTTTGGGGCGACCTGGCTTTTTACGTTCCACCATACGAGGATCTCGGGTCAAAAGGCCTTCTTTACGCATGGCAATTCGAGTTGAATTATCAAGCTTAGAGAAGATGCGGGCAACACCATGAGTGATCGCACCGGCCTGGCCAGTGACTCCTCCACCCTGAACATCGATCCAAAGATCGTACTGCTTGCCTACTTTGGCAACTTCGAAGGGCCGCATGATGCCCCATTTTGCCCGAGCGTGACCACCAAAATATTCTTCCAGGCTCTTCGCGTTGATGACGAGCTTGCCAGTGCCAGGCAAAAGGCGTACGCGCGCTGTGGCATTTTTCCGACGACCGGTGGCCCAGACTGGATAAGCGATATTGATGGTTGGCATAAATTTATTTAGGAGAGGGCGTAAGCCTGAGGCTGCTGCGCGGCGTGGGGATGTTTCTCGTCACGGTACACTTTAAGACGAGTCATCATACGTTCACGGAGTTTGCTCTTGGTGAGCATTGTGCTCACGGCTTTTTCGACGGCTCTTTCAGGATTTTCTTTCATCAGACGGCTGTAAGGGACGAGCTTGAGTCCACCCGGATACAGCGAATGGCTGTAGGCGACTTTCTGTTCAAGCTTTTTACCGGTAAGCTTTACTTCGGCGGCATTGATCACGACGACGAAATCACCCTCATCGAGATACGGTGTGAACGTCGGCTTGCCTTTGCCGCGCAAAAGGGTCGCCACCCGCGTGGCCAGACGGCCAAGCACCTGGCCTTTGGCGTCGACAACATGCCAGAGGCGGTTGGTGGGTACACCCTTCTTCGGGAAGTAAGTGGTTTTCATGAAGTCGGCATTATATCAGAGGTGCTGGTAATCGGCAAGTCCGAAGG
>JANLWZ010000348.1:0-8083 GCA_031364865.1 Elusimicrobiota bacterium | reverse complement strand
CATTCATTTCTAGCCCGCCGACCTATAGAATCGCTCTCACGTCTGAATTATTCTATTCCGATGACGCTTTCGCGCAGATCCCTAGCCGGCTTTCTGGCTGCCAGTTTGCTTCTGGATCCTTCTTTCTCATCAGCGCTCCAGCCCGGTATTTCGCAAGCTCCCGCGCCCCAAACACATCATTTTGATGAACAGGCGTTTGTCGCCTCGCTCACCCAGTTTCTGAGTCAGTTCGCCCGGCAGCCCGGGGTCAAGACGCGAACGATGGCGATGATCGAAGGGACTCGCGCGGCCCAGCGCATCGCGGGGTTTCACAGGATATGGTCCTGGGCAAAACAAGATCCAAGAAGAGCCTCCTGGGCTGAAGGTGCCATGAAAAGCATGCAACGCATTGCGCGGGAGGAAGTACCTCAACAAGACGATGAAAAACTCAATTACACGACGCCGCTGATCGAGGGGATCTGGGAAGCCGTACGGGTACTAAAGCTCAATCCATTCCACATGGCGCCTGACGAATTTGTCACGCGCATCAAAGACTATCTTATCGCGAATCATTTCCCGCTCCTCGCGGAGAAGTTTGCACAGCGGCATCGTCGAGTTTTTGACGATGGTTTTCGCGACGCCACCCTGCTGGACCGAGAGAATCTCATCTCCGTTTTTGAGAAACTCGCCGAAGCAGGGATATTGGGATTTCGGGAAGGACTCCTGCTTCAGACTTCCGAGAGAAGTCTTACTCGGATGGCGCAGACCATTGTCGCCAACATCACGGAGCATACCCGGAAAGCTATCTATACCGCGCATGGCGAACATGACGCAGCAACTCTAGTTGCTTTGCTCGCTAAGCCCAGCGCGTCCTCATCTCCGATTAAAGATTTAGTTTATCGGATTACCTATATGGATGATTCCAAGTTATCCGAGATTATTGAGCTTCGACACCAAGATCCGATCGCACGAAAAAAAGCGATGGCTCAATTTGTGGCCTGGATCATCAGCAAGGAACCGTTAAGGCTGAGATTGCTGAACGAGTTACAAAAAAGGGCTGCCGCAAAGCTCCAACGATCGCTGGCAGAAGCGGAGAGGATGGATAAGCAAAAGGCAGCCGAGCAACGGGCCAAGCTGAAACTTGAATTGGAGCTGCGAGCGGATCTACTCGCCAAACAAGCCATTCGGCATGGAAGAAAACGATTCGAACTGGCCCTCAAAGAAAATGCACGGGCAGGAAAAGCCATTCAGCAAAACAAGATCATAGAAGACGCTCCGCTCGTAGTACTCAACGCTGTGAAAGACTTTGGCTTCTCGATACCCTTCGTTTTTGCACGCGCGGGACTTCCTCTTTTCGTCAAACGCTTTTTTACAAGAGGCCCCAGGCGGCAAATTCGATATAAAGACGACAGACGAATGACTTTGGAAAATATCGTCTTGCTTCTGGTGGCCCTGCAGGATCTCGTCGGGGACCACGCCAATAGCGCCGCCCTCGCCAAAAACAAACTATCGAAGTTTCAAGAGCAATTTCGTCAGGCACAAGAGGAAACGGTGCGGCTTCTGGAGGAACGCGATCAACTATTATTCCGCGCTGTTGAGGCAGGCCTGAAAATCGTTCCATCTCTTAAAGCGCTTAGCACCGAAGTCGGATTCGACCCCCAGTGGCTGAGCATGGTTTTTCGCGCCCGCTCCGACGGCTCTGTCATTTTTACGGGAAAGCCGCGTTTGTCTTTGACTGCGGAGCGTAAATTACTGAAATCGCTGGGCCAAATCTCAAGAGCCCGGCTTCAAATGGACCTCCAAGTTTCCGAAATGAACCACGTCATTATTGAGCAATTCGTCGAAACGCCTTCGGGTCCCGAGGAGGAGCAGGACTTAAGAACTGCTCTTCTAAAGATGATGCAGCAAGCTGTGAATACGGGCGCCTTTTTGAAAGACATAGCTTCCCGCGCACAGACTGAACCGCCTAGAGTAAATTACGTGATCACGGGATTTCAAGGTGAGCGTCTGAAATATGAACGAGGAAGACGGTTGGAACCTGATCTTTCGATCCGACTGATCCGGGCCATGGATCAAATCGCAACAGAACGTCTAACGCGCAGCCAAGCCGCTGCAAATCAAATTCAAGATTTAGAGACGCATTTAAGATGGCTGCACCATCAGCTGAGACGACAAAAGCAAACCTCAGAAAACACCGTGCTGTCTGCCGTGAGCGCGGTTGCCAGCGTCCCTGTTCCCTTAGAAGTCATTGCTAAAGGCGTTCACTGGTCCAAAAGCAAAATGAAACAAATATTTAGAGGCGGTCGAGGCGAACCGGTCAGCTATCGAGGGGAACGCCGGGCGCTCTCACGGGCAGCACACCGTCTGCTGGTGGATTTGCCGAAGATGCCTGTTCTGTCGACACAGAGAGCGCAGGAAGCAGTCCATAAAACGGCGGAGCACCTATTGGATACACAGACTTCGCTGAAGAACAGCGAGGAGCGCGCCGCCTCCGCCTTTCGTACGGCGGTTGAACGGATGATCGAGCGCGGGTGGGTTAATTCGGAAGAATTGACGGCAGCCGGAGTCAGCGTGCTCGGCCTCCCTGCACTCCTTAAGACAAGCCACTCGTTTGAAGAGATGACGCGCATTTTCACGGCCCTACGAAAAGTATCTAAACAGAGGTCTCCCCGAACGACACGCGCAGAACTCATCCGGAGGTATAAGCGCATGACCCTGGAGGGACGCCATGGCGAACCTTTATTTAAACAGATCGCTGAAATGACAGAGATCAACGTCAATTCGATCCGACTGGCCTTCTCCGATCAGCACCATTCTATGGCGCCTGCGAAGCTCAACCTCATTCTTTCAGCGCTTGTTCAATTACAAGGTCAACCCGTTCTCGAAATCTCGGACTCTGGTCAAGAATTTGTCAGCGAAGAAAAAGACGATGCACAAGAGGGCACAGAAATCGCGAAACCAGATCCCCAAAGGAGCGAATCCGACACCCGACGGCGCTCCGAAACGCTGGACCGGGCCTGGGAGCTTTATTACGAGCAAGATTGGGACGCTGTCGTCCATGAGCTCATCGGAATGTCCGACCCACGCGCCGAGGCACTGCATACGCTTACCCAGCTCCGGATTCTTGGCCGCACCAGAATACCGGAAGAAAAAGTATGGCCTGCACTGAATGGTTTTTCGGAATGGCTGACTCCCATCGCTAAGGGAACACCTTTTCACCAGAATGCGCGCCACTGGCTTACCCTTATGGCGGATTTTGTAGAGGCACACCATGATGAGCTGATCGCGTTGGCGCAAACGGAGCCCTATCAAGCGAGGGAATATTTCGCCTGGCTCCGGCATCTGGAAAATGTTTCTGAGGGCGTCAAGCAAATCCACGATGCTGAGAAGTTTCTCCGCGCCAGAGAAATGCTTCCCCACACCTCAGGTTCAGCCAGCCCCATAGCGCCTAAAGGCCCGCGTCACGAACGACATCGCGCTGCTCCTCCACAGAGAACAATCTTCACTGAAATGCCAGCGCAGCGAAGACATTTGCCTCAGCATCGACCCCCTGAATGGCTTAAGGACGAAGCCGTCTTAATCCAAGACCTATCAGAAATATTTGGGTTTTCGGAAGATTCGATCAGGCGAGAGCTAGACCCTCTTAGGAAATCCACATCTTATGCAGAGTGGTTGTCGGAAATACCCATCCATGCTCTCAGCAGCAAACGCACGATTGGATCGCTGATGAACCTGGTGGATAGGATTCCTTCTAACAATGACGTGAAGAGAGTCTTTCTCCATACTCTCTCCCGCCATTTTATGCAGGACTTCCATGCGCGGCCGGGACGCATAGCCGGCATGGCGAGCGAACTCGTATTTCTTGTGGATTTGTTAGGCGGACCACTAAATTTTCTAGGAACGCAGCCAGAAGGCACGCTTTGGGTTTACATTGAAGCTGGCTTGCTGCGCACACTGCATAAATCGCCCTTGCCGCCGTACGACCGTATTCAGAGTTTGGCTCGACAAGAAGCAGTTCGTCTCATCGCTGATGATTTCGGATTGCCCATCACTTTCCTTAGTATCTGGCAACTGCTTCGTTTTGCAACTCTTGACGAAAGAGTTCGCAATCTCTCGGGAGCCGCTCGACGTGATCTTCTTATCTGGATGGAAGAACATTTGCCAAAGACAGTCCGTGAAGTGCGAAAAGCACTGCATCTCTATTTAGGCCTTGGGTATACAACAAGGCTCGCATCAACCGCTCAAGAAGAAAACACAGAACGTTTGGTCACGTCTCATGTTCTGCCGCCGTGGGTGATCACTCCTCTTCCCCCAGCACAAATCCCGCATCATTTATTAAGCGTGCAAAAGGGGAGGGCGGCACAGCAGCACGAAGCTGACACCTACCATTCGCTCTATCGTTTAGCGAAGTCCGTCATCCAGAACGACAAAGAGCTCAATCGGCTAGTGGCAGAGGAGTTGCTGCACTGGGTCATCAATGCGAACGATTTGGACGCCTTGGCTTATATTCTTGCAGGCTGGCACGGCCGACCTGAAAATGTGCTTGCCTCGACGCTGCAGACAAAGTGGCGCATTCCGCATTCTGCTACCAGAAGTCTCGTGAGATTGGGTGCCGCTTCAGAATACACCCCCGCCCCGATAACATGGGTGAGTGAACCGGCGGCGCCTTATGAAGATCAGCTGGCAAAGAACAATATCTATGCCCAGCTGCATCCGCAGCGTATAGAGATGTATGCGGAGCGCGCTGCCTCTGTAGACACTACTGTCTTAAAAAATTGGCTGACACAAGTGCTGCATGAGCAAACGGGCGGACAAGGACGAGTGCTTAGCATCATCCTCTATGGAGGATTTTTATACGGTCACCGTCGCCGTCCAAATGATCTCGATGTGATTGCGATCGTAGAAGCACCGCTAACTAAGCGATGGAAATCCCCCGTGCAGATCCCAGAAAGCACCTTCCTCACTGAACACAAACCGACGAATCCTGAGGCCGATGTCAGCATGGTCACTTTCGAACATATCCAGGCTTCTGGTCATCTCGCTACACAGATCGCCAACGTCGGGATAGCCCTTCGGGGCGAGGACTTACTGGGTCTTCCTGTACAGGAAAGTTCAGCCGAGAGCAGCCTGACTTGGGCACAGAACTTGTTAACGGAAGGCAAAGAACTGGCGGGCAGGCGGGTCAAACAGACAGAACGCTTTCCGCACGCCATGACCATTTGGTGGGGCAAATCCGTTCGGCGCATGACAGAAGCCAATACGCTCATCTGGTCCATTGATCCCTCAGCCGCTGTACCCTACGAAGATATCGACGGCATTGTCAGGCGCATGACGCATTACCTCGAACACGGCGGTTCCGATGACGCCGCCACGGGTGCTCTAAAAAGTCTTCACGCACGGATTTCGGATGCGCTGACAAAAGCCCGCATCACCGTAGTCCGCGACGAACTAGAACGTATTTTAAAGAGCGGCCACGGCGGTGCAGCTCCTGATTCAATGAAGGGTCCGCGTCTCGAACGGCATCGTACCGTACAGTTCGATTCTTCCGGACTTTTGCGGCGTTCGGTGGCTGCAGCAAATTCCCCTATTAACCGATTTGAAGGACGCTATACCGATGCCGGCAATCCCCAGAAACGTCGTTCGCGCTCAAGCGTCTCTACTCGTCCATCGGAACTCGAGAAGCATGAAATTGCGAGATTACAGCTATCCAATTCAGACATTGAGACTCTCGTAGCGCTTGGTCTGTCCACCGTACCGAGCCTGCGCGATTGGCTGAATGCGACAACGTCAACAGGTATTACAGAAATCGGCGCAGACAACGGGTGGGATACTCTTGAGACGGTGCTGCTCTTCAACCGCGTCAACAATGCACTGCACTTATACTCCCGGCAAATACTGACGGCGAGGCTCTCAGCGAAAAAGAACGAGCTCCAGGGTAGATGGATCAATTGGAATGAAGCTTCAGACTATTTCAAACGAAAAGGGGCGCTCGTGTGGCATCCTAAGCACGGCATGGGGACAGTGGTGTGGTATATCAACACACTTGCACTGGTTCAATTTAGAGATCTCGAAGAAGCCATGCGCATGCCTCTCGACAGGACATCTTTGGAAATCCTGGAGGAATCCAGCGGAGCGTCCACCCCTGCCACAGCCGCAAAATCCGGACCGACGGGGGAGAGGCATAGAATGGTTCAGTTCAATGCTATCGACCTTTTTCGACATTCCGTGGCCGTTCTTTCTCCATTTTGGCGGCATGAGGCTCGCTATACGAATGCTTCAAATCCTAATCATTCCCGCAAGACGAACAAACTTCCGCCGCCGCGCGATGTATCTCTCACCTCACACGAAATATCCAGGCTCGATATTTTTGATTCAGTGGTCACTCTTCTCCTGAAGGAGAAGGTATCGAGTATCGAGGATCTGCGCACTTGGCTGAGCCGAGGCTATAGCACCAATCTCATGCAATTGATTTCGCACCACGGTAAAACCCAGGAAGAGGGCCACAAAGTGTTGAGGCGAATCACCCAAGCGTTAGCGGCCTATGATCGCGGCTCAAAGAGGGCCAGAGACTATTGGTTGCTATGGGAACGTGCGCCCGTGTTTGCGCATAAGGTGGGCGCCCTCGTCCGGCATCCCGTGCACGGTCTAGGCAAAGTCCTTCACTTCTATATAACGAAGGTCGTGGTGAAGTTTGATTCAAAGCCGCAGCCTGTTGATGTGAAGCTCCCAGAGCAGCTCTTCACGATCAAGGTTGAGATTGGCGGCGCTGTTGCTCGTAAGCGCAGGTTAAGTTCCTCCCGTCAGCTGAAATCCGCTGCCTAAACGCTGAACGCGCAATACGAAGTAGCTTTCTAATAGAATACGTTCCTATGAAAATCACCAAAACCGATGTCGAGCATGTGGCGCGCCTGGCACGACTTGCGCTTTCTGACGAGGAGAAAGAGCGCTACACACAGCAGCTCGGCCAAATTTTGACCTACATCGAAAAAATGAGCGCCCTCAACACGGATAACGTGGCGCTTACCACGCACGTCCTGCCTCTGTCGAACGTCTGGCGCGAAGACAAATGCGAGCCCAGCACACCGGAAACGCTGGGATCCCCGGAAGATATCGTCGCCAACGCGCCGGAGAGTGAAGGAAATCTCTTCAAAGTCAAAAAAGTCATCGAATGAGCTTTACACAACTCACCGCAGCCGAAATCGCCGAAAAAGTCCGCTCTAAAGAAATGAAAGCGGAGGCGGTCGCAACCGCTTATCTGGACCGAATCAAGTTGCTTGATCCCAAAATCAAAGCTTTCAATGAAGTCTTCGCCGATCGCGCGCTCGCGCAGGCTAAAGCCGTAGACGCGAAGATCGCGAAGGGCGAAGCCGTCGGCGCGCTCGCCGGCGTCCCGATCGCCATCAAAGACAACATGCTCATCCGCGGCGAGCGCTGCACATGCTCGTCAAAAATCCTGGAAGGATTTAAGGCCACCTATGATGCGACCGTGATCAAGAAATTGCGCGCCGCAGGTGCCGTCTTTCTTGGCCGTACGAATTTGGATGAGTTCGCCATGGGCTCCTCGACAGAAAACTCCGCTTTCCACACGACTCGCAACCCCTGGGATACGAACCGCATTCCCGGCGGTTCCTCCGGCGGCAGCGCCGCGGCCGTGGCCTCGCGCATGGCGCCGCTTTCGCTCGGATCCGACACCGGAGGCTCCATTCGGCAGCCCGCCGCGCTTTGCGGCGTTCTCGGCCTGAAACCCACTTACGGCCGCGTCTCCCGCTTCGGTCTGATCGCCTTTGCCTCGTCGCTCGACCAGATTGGCCCTTTCGCGACCACCGCCAAAGATGCCGCTCTTCTTCTTCAAGTCATCTCGGGAGCGGATGACCGGGATTCCACCAGCGTCAACAACGCTATACCGGATTACGTGTCGGGCTTAGAAAAACCACTCAAAGGCATTCGCATTGGACTCCCGAAAGAATATTTCATCAGCGGCACCGATCCCGAGATCGATAAATCAGTCCGCGAAGCGATCAAGGCACTCGAAAGCTTTGGCGCGACCACGCGCGAAGTGTCGCTGCCGAACACCGACTACGGTTTGTCGGTCTACTACATCATC
>JANLWZ010000316.1:0-3085 GCA_031364865.1 Elusimicrobiota bacterium | reverse complement strand
CGCGCTTGGTTCGGGACCAAGAGGTCCCGGGTTCAAATCCCGGCGCCCCGACTCAGCGGAACGAGCGAAGGCGGGACCAAGAGGTCCGGTGCCCCGATTGAATAAGTGATTTGATTCTTTAAAGGATAAGGTTAACAATGCCTGAAAGTCTAGACGCCGTATCGCTTTACTTCCGTGCCATCAAGGATTTTCCCGAACTTTCCCGCGAAGCTTTCAATACGCTCTGGCACCGCGCAAATAAAGGCGACAAAGCCGCCAAAAAAGAACTCGTTGAACGCAATCTGCGCCTGGTCATTCCCATCGCCAAGAAATATTACCGCCCCGGCCTCGATTTTCTGGACATTATAGAGGAAGGCAATCTCGGCCTCATGCACGCGATCGACAAGTTCGATCCCTCCAAAGGTTTCCGTTTTTCTACTTATGGCGCGTACTGGATCGAACAATCCATACGCCGAGCCATCGATGAACAATCCAAAACGATCCGCATCCCGCCCCACGCCTGGGAAGCACTGCGTCGCTGGCTGAGGCAGTGGGATCAGCTCCATGGCCAGCTGGGACGCGACCCGACCCTCCAGGAAATGGCGCAGAAACTTCATCTTTCGGCTCGACAGGTGAAAGGCATCCTGGATGCGGCAGAAGCCGCGCGTGGTATTGGCAGTCTCGAAGCGCCGCTGGATGACGACGAAAATCTCACGATTAAAGATGTCATTTCCGACGATGAGCTCTACGCTCCAGACCGTCTTATCTCACTTTTCAAACTCCACGATGAACTGGATGTGGCGCTTTCGCAGCTTCCTTTGCGCGAACGGCAGATCCTGGAAATGCGCTTCGGCCTGAGTGGGGAAAATCAGACGCTGGAAGAAGTCGGCAAGAAACTTCGCGTCTCCCGCGAAAGGATCCGACAGTTGGAAAAGCGCGGTCTTGAACGCCTGCGCCGTCTGGCCCAGCGCATGGGCATCGTTTAAGAATGGCCTCCATCGACAAGCTGCGCGCGTCCATCCGGGACGTGCCGGACTTTCCTAAGCCTGGAATCGTCTTTAAAGACATTACGCCGCTCCTGCAGTCCCCAGAACTCTTTAAATCCTCTATTGAGCGACTTGCCGGTCCTTACATGCGCAAGGGCATTACCCATGTCGCGTCGATCGAATCCCGTGGTTTTATTTTTGGCGCGCCCGTCGCTTATCTTTTAAATGCCGGCTATATCCCGGTGCGAAAAAAAGGGAAACTCCCGTTTACATCGCTATCCCATACGTACGACCTTGAATATGGAACGGATACCTTGGAAATGCATACCGACTCGTTTACCAGCGCTGCACGCGTTTTGATCGTCGATGACGTATTAGCTACGGGAGGAACGGCCCGGGCGACCTGCCAATTGGTAGAACAGCTGAAGGCCAAAGTGGCGGGTCTCGCTTTTTGCATCGAACTCGAATTCCTCCACGGCAGAGAAAAGCTTCGCGGTTACGACGTTACGTCGATTTTGCGGTATTAAAGCCTCTTTTCGCCCCCATAGCACAATGGATAGTGCTACTCCGTCCTAAGGAGCAGATGATGGTTCGATTCCGTCTGGGGGCACACCCTTCCACCGTCTAAACATCGAAATATACTCTTGGCCGTAACCTAACAGCGATGTGAACTGTCGAACTCCCTAGATATGCACACACGGGCATTGATCTTAGGGTTTAGTTCTACGTTTCCCTCACTATGATGATAAGTTTATTCATCATTGGGGGATTTGGCCTGTTAGGACTTTCGGTCCTGTGCCCCCTTATAGCCCTGGTGTCACATCATTTGAAGAAACAGTCAAATCGGCGCGCCCGTAGGCGGTTTTCCACCACTCCACTTCGCCTGGACATCGTCATCCCGGCACACAATGAAGCCTCCCGAATCGGAGCGACGCTCGAAAGCATCCAGAAAGCTATTCAGCATCTGCAGGACTCTTCCCGCGGCCATTCCATCCCGGAAATCGGGGTTTACGTTGGCGCGGATGCCTGCACCGATGACACCGCCAAGGTCGCCCGGAGCTTTGCGAAGGTTTCGGTCACACCCTTTGCCAAAAAGAATGGCAAATGGGCTGTCATCAAGAAGCTCGTGACGGCGTCCAACTCAGATTGGGCGGTCCTGGTGGACTCTGGGACACTTTGGCCTGAGGACTTTCTGACCAAATTCTTATGGCGTGTCGCGCGTGAAGAGAATAACGTGCTGGCGATCGCTCCTTCCTATCGGCCACAGGCGGCCAATTGGCTCCATGAGACTCTTTGGCGCGTAGAAACAAGCTTAAAGCATATAGAGAGCTATTGCGGAGGACCTGTCAGCGTGCATGGCGCCACAGTAGGATACCGGACTCTTTTTCTCAAAAACGCGCTGGATTCCCTGGGCAATACCCTGTGGCTGAATGACGATGTGGTCATTCCGTTGACCCTCAGAACGCTCTATCCCCAGGGCAAGATTGCCTACCCGGTCGGCGAAGTGAGTGATGCCGGAGTGGAACAGCATCATTTAGATATTGGAAGGCGAAGACGGATGATGCTGGGCAACCTGCAATGGGTGAAGACGCTCCTGCCATCCTATGTCATGCGTAATCCCGTTGCCGCTTTGGTGGCTGGCCGGCGATTGTTCAGAATTCTGTGGGCCTATTGGATCGGCTTGATCATTGTGGGAACAGCTTTAGCCTTTCATTCCTTAGTACTGCCAGGCATTGTCGGGCTGGGCGTCTTAACAGCGTCTTCTGGGAGTTTCCGCCAAATCAGTGGTGCGGCTCTGGTCTCGCTTTTAGCCCCGTGGCTCATGGCGCGCGCGTCCCGGCGAGCGGGAGACTGGGCATGAACCTCTTTAATAAGCGCAAATGGAGCTTGGCCGCTTACCTTCTGCCAGAAGAACAGGCTGCCTTCGTCGATGAAATAAAAAAAGCAGGTGTTTGGGAGGATGTGTATGTTCACCCCTGTATCCCTGCCGATACGAACGGATCATCACCCAAGAGTCATGAAACACTCGTCATGTCCAGAAAATCGGCTCATCATCTTCAGCCTTACGAAGAAATTCTCAACGCGCATCTCAACGGCCAGCGCGTCGTGGATGTCAATCA
>JANLWZ010000300.1:0-3079 GCA_031364865.1 Elusimicrobiota bacterium | reverse complement strand
CACGTCAATGACGGGGATGATGTTGACCCCCGAGAGCGACTGAAACTCTTCACCGCGCGGTTTATATTTCATGGTTATTTCGCCTTTTTAAGGAGCGCTATCTTTTCCGCTCCCTGCTGTTTGACGAGGTCCAGGACGTGCACGAACCTGCCATGCGGCACATCGTGGTCTGCCGTGAACATGACCGTCTTGTCCGTACGGTTGCTGAGCGCCTGCGAGAGGCGCGCGGCCAGGTGGACATCGTCATGCATCGCGACCGAGTTCAGGACTACACCATTTTTGTTCAGCGCCAGAATCAACGGAGGCTCTTTGTCCACTTCGGCCGCAGATTTCGCGGCTGTGGCGCGGCTCGACGTCACCTTGATCATGGACTGCATGATCATGGGTGAGATCACCATGAGAATTATGAGCAGGACGAGCGAAAGATCCGCCAGTGGAATGACGTTGACTTCATTGAGCGGTGCCCCTTCATCTGTATCGCGAACATCCATGGGAAATTACCTGTGCCCTTTCTCGCTTCCTGTGTAGACGAGAATCGCCACTTCCTGACTCAAGAGGTCATACTGCGTGACAATCGTACGCACGCGTGCCGTGAAGTAGTTGTAGAGAAGCGCCGAGGTGACGGCTACCGCAATACCGACAGCGGTCGCGATGAGAGCTTCCGCAATACCGGCTGCCACGATCGAAGGACCGCCTGAACCAGCCAGAGCGAGGTCTCTGAACGCGCGTATAACGCCGAGCACGGTTCCCAGCAATCCCAAGAGCGGACCAATGAAGGCGAAGGTTCCGAACACCGCAAGATGCGTGTTCAGCATACCCTGCAGTTTCATGCGATAGAGAGCAAAGATGCTTTCCATCTCTTCGCGGGGGAAGTGTGCCGCATTGAGGGCGACTTCCAGAGCATGCGTGATGAAGTTCTGGTGTTTCGCGCTGTGTGCGATCGCTTCCTTGATTTGACCCTGACGGACGAATTGCTTGATGCGTTCAGCCACCGAACCGTCCAAGCTGCCTACTCTTGCAAATGCCCAAAATCGCTCTATCGCATACGCCACCATGATGACTGAACAGACCATCATGACAGGAATGACGATACTGATTTTGAGAATACCTAACAGTGTCATGTTTTCCATGTCAGTTTGCTCCTCCTTTTAATTCCTTCAATCGCTGCTTGGCGAACGTCACCAGCTGCTGATCATCGCTGGATGAAGCAAGATCCGCGTAAATGGCCGCGAGTCCCTGTGTCGATCCCTTTGCTTCGATCATCTTGGACAACTCAAAAAGGCCCTGGAGCCGGAAGGGGTTGTTGCGCGGTCCAATCGACAGAAGTTTCTGCCAGGCCGCCTTGGCCTGATCCGTCTGGTGAAGATTCTGATAGGCTTCGCCGATCCTGTATTGGCTTTCCGCTTTTTCCGCTGTTCCGCCGGGGATAGATTCGAATTCAGCAATCGCTTCCTTAAAGTTGCCTTTCGTGGCTTTGAGGCCGCCGATCTGAAGCCTTACATCATTGGCTTTGGCATCACCCGGGTAAAGGAGTAGATAGTTGCGGTACGAGGTGATGGCTTCATCGAGTCGGAACGCTTTTTTGTAGCACATCGCCACGTTGAGCGCCGCGTCTTTGGCCAGTGGATGCTGGGGATAGCGTTTGACGAACTCATCGAACGCTTCCGCCGCTTTCTTGTAGTCCGCCTTCTTAAATTGGCTCACGCCCACCTGGTACATGGCCTGCGGGACCATCTTGTCATTCGGATAGTTGATGAAGAAGCTCTTGTAGGCGCCGGCCGCCTGATCCATATCGTTCAGGAAGAAATAACACTCGGCGTTGTAGTAATACGCCTGACCCGCATACTCATCGTTCGGATAAGAGAGCATGATGCGCTGGAAATACTTCTGCGCGGCGGAATAGTCTTTCTTATTGAAGAGATTGGCGCCGCGCTCCCACAGAATCGCGGAGGCGGTCCCGGAGCCCTGACAGGAGCGGAGCAAGTCGCTCAGTTCCGCCGAATGAAGGGTGGAAGAAGCGCCCGCCTGGCCCTGATAAGCTGCTAAAAGGTTTTCGCAGACGCCGCGAAGCCGTTCGTCGGCGGCATAACTATTTTTAAAGGCTGAGAATTGCTGGTAGGCACCGCGTAGATCACCCTTGTTGTAGTAGCACTGGATGATCTGGAACTGCGCTTCCTGAGCTTCCGGCGTGTTCGGGTAATTGGCCGTCAGTGACTGGTAAGCGGCGATGGCCTGATCAAACTGTCCGAGGCCGAAGCGTGTTTGCCCCGTCTTCAGATAGGCCTGTGGGCGCAGAGGGGAAAACCGGTAACCATCGATGAGTTGTTTCCAGCGCGCCACCGCTTCCGTGTAAAACTGCTGATTGTAAAGCGTCATGCCGGCGGCATAGAGTGCCTCGGCAACGCGCGCGGTACTCGTGGAGGACTGCACGTAGCCGTCAAATTGAGTGAGCGCCTGATCGTAATTTTTCTGATTGAAAAGAATTTTTCCGTATTGAAGTTTCGCGTCCGCGGCCACCGGACCGTTGCCGATTTCCAGCGCACGCTGCATCGCCTGCTGCATATAAATTTTTGCCTTGTCGGCCTTCTCCGGTCCTTGTGAGGCAAGGCTGGCGGCTAAACCTTCGAGTGCGTAAGGAATCATGGGATGATCGGGCGCGAGTTCCACAAATTTGCGATAGGTTTCCTCGGCATGAGGGAAATCCTGTATGGAGTAGTAGGCTTCAGCGATCCAGTAGAGCGTGTTCTTTCTCCAGGAGTCCGACTTGATCTCTTCCTGGCGCTGCAGGTTTTCATTCAAATGGTTGAGCGCGCTCACAATGCGTGTGGGTTCTTTCGCTTTTTGCAGGCTCAGCGTCATGAGATAGACCGCTTTGCCAGCCGCGGGGCTCTGGGGGTAGAGATCGACGAGGGTCTGGTAAGCGTCGATCGCTTTGTCCGTGCTGTTGAGCTGATCGAAGGCCACGCCTTGTAAGAGCAGCGCATAGCCGCTTAAAGGATTCTTGTCATATTTCTGAAAGAACTTGCTGGTGAGCTTGACGACTTCGGAGTACTTGCCAAGCGCCATGGTCGCCCAGGCG
>JANLWZ010000258.1:0-1980 GCA_031364865.1 Elusimicrobiota bacterium | reverse complement strand
GTTTGGCCAATGTTGTACCGATCACCTGAAGGCGTGCTCGCGCCTCACTCTGATTTTTTCCGCGCAGCCCAACAAGATCCAGCGAATGGCGGATGTCCGCGCGCGCTTCTTTGAGTTGTCCCAGCTGTTGATACACCACGCCGCGCCGTAAATAGGCGAGCGCAAATTTAGGATTGATTTGAATCGCGCGGTCATAGGCAGCCAGGGCTTCAATGAACTCACGACGCTTTTCATGTTTTTGCGCCTGACTCAGCAGGGAGTTCACATCGGATTGAATCTCTGCAGGAGTTTCAAACGGAAGGCGCTGTCCAAAGGGTTCGCGCGCTTTGGGCGCAGGCGTAGTTTTCTCCGCTGGTGGTTCAGAGGCCGGAGCGACAACGCCGCCGGCGATCGCCACGCGCGTCTCCAGTCGCCGCCGGCGAACGAATAGCCCACCGATGACTGAAATTCCAGGGATGCCAAACAACCCGGAAGCCAGGAAACCTTTCGGAGATCCCTTTTCAGGCACAGCTGCGGGCGAGGGCATCTCTGCAGCGTCAGAAGCCTGCTCCTGCGCCGAGGCACCGGGCAGCTCCGCCATCGGCGCCAAAGGCTGAGACTTAAGCGGCGGGACAACAAGATCACGGTCATCACGAACTAAATCGGGATCCGCGAGTTTAAAATCTTCTACGGTGACACCATGCTCTTGAGCAATTCGCGTCAAGTTCGTTCCTCGGCTTGGGCGCACTTTGAAGACGTGATCGGTGATGCCTTGTGACATCTGCACCACGCTGACCTTGCTTGCCAAAGACGCGGGATGCAGACTCTGCGAAGCGCCCACGACCGCAGGCGCCAGGATACTGATCGCCAGTAGAAGTGCGCCGAACATGGCGGCTGTACCGCTGATGCGCGGCTTCACGCGCGTGCCGTACTGCTTGCCAAAGCTATGGGGAGCGCTGAAGAAACGGCGGAACATCGGGATGAGGCCCGGCAGATTCAGCTGAGTCGCTTTGTCTTTGAGCATCGCGAATTGAAAATTGAAGGCCGCCACGGCACGGACCGTTTCGTGAGGCGGCTCTGTCATGCTCTTCACATAGAGTTCTTCATGGTCCAGCGCGTCCACCTGAGGCGTGACCACCATAAAGCTGATGCCGCGCTGTTTCAGCGTGTGGGCAATGGAAGCGGTATGGAATCCGCCCGTCACCAGGGCGACAGGATCTCTCCCCATCTGAGCCAGCATGTTTTCGGTGATCGCGCTGTTGCGTGCTTCGGCCGCCGTGTAGAAACGTTCCGCTGCGGCGATGGCGCTGCTTAAGTTGGAAGACGTGCGGCCAGGCGTCCAATCGCGATGCTCTTTGTACTGTTCCCACTCGTGGTCCATGAGCTTGAGAGAAAGCAGTTTTTCGGTGAGCTCGAGATGCCGGCGCAAGCTGGGCGCCGCGCCGGGCAGGAGAATTTCTTTCATCGACTTCCAGTCTCGGGCGATTTGCGGACCGCCTTTGACGAGGTCGCGGAACGCCTGAACATTCGCGAGATAAAGAAGCGGATCATCCACGCCGATCAGCTTGATGGGTGAAAGAGGACCGGAGCCGACGTGCGCGGCCGCGAGTTCATCGCCCGTGATCAGCGCTTTGGCGAGGAGTTTCTTTTCAAATCTTTTTTGCGCCCGCAGGCTGGGCGCGGAGCGAAGAAGCGAAACATCGGAGGGTCCGAAGGCGGCTTCGGAGAAAATGGTGCGGAGATGTCCGCGTCGATAAAAGAACTGAAGAATGCTGGAAATATTTTTCTGCACGCTGATGTTTGCGTGGAGGTCCTGCACGAGAACGACGAAGGGCGAGGCGGGTTTCGGTGAGAGCCACTTCTCCGTGATGGTCCCCATTTTCGATGGGAGTGTGAGCGCACGAATGTCTCTTGAAAAACCAGAGCGAACGAAGTCAGAAACCCCCCCTGCCCAAACGGGATCGCAGACCAAAATAGTAAAGCTCAGGAGGAGAGAAACCG
>JANLWZ010000256.1:0-16151 GCA_031364865.1 Elusimicrobiota bacterium | reverse complement strand
ATGGCAAGAAACTGGAGGATGGAAATGACCCCAAGCAGGAAGTCATGCCTTTTCTGACGGGCAACGAGCGGCAGCGGACACCCTCAGAAAATGAGTTTTCCGCTGGGCACCGTTGGCGGATCGCTTTCGCGATCGCCTTGTACCATCTGGGACTGGAAGTTCCCATCACGTCCACCTTGCCGCGCGGGGTCTTATTCCTGGATGAACCCGCCAGTCACCTGGATCCGAGGGGTATTCAAAATCTGAAAGCTGCCGTGCGTCAGCTTCACAAAGCAGGCTTTACCGTTATCGTTGCCGACCATACGCGAAAAGTCTTAGAAGGTGTTGCACGCCACGAGATACGATTTCGCGCGGGCCGCCGTCCGGTCGAGTCCTTTTATCAGCCGCCCGTTTCCAGGAAGACAGCACCGAGCATGAAGGAGGAGCAGTTGGCTTTTTCTTATGAAGCGGCCACTCAGACAACCATGGGTACTGGTCTTGCTTTGCTGTCCTGGCTCGTGGTGCCATTGCCCTACTCCAGACCGGAGTGGGTCCTTTCTTATTACCCCTTGCTGGCCGCGACGGCCATCACCGCAGTTATCAGCAGCGCGTTTTTCATCTTCACCAAGGGGCCAAAGATTCAGAGATTGCTCACCGCTGCCTAACGACTTCCACAGGTGTTTTTGGCTAAAATAGAGTCGTAAAAATGACACCTTTAACTGGCCACAGCCGCCATCAGTGTTTTGTGTATCAAGGGTCTCCTTCGCTCCATCTAGGAAGCTCGTCCCGATATTTGTCGACCATTTGAGTAAGAATACGCGCTGCATGTTTTTCGGCAGTCCCACCATGGTCGCCTCCATGCAGCTCGAATTAGCCTCCACTGGCCTCTCTGTCTCGGAATGCGTGCAGCGAGGCTCGCTCGTCTTGAGCTCCGAAAGGGATCATTTGAAAAATGGCTCTTTTAATACGGAAGACATGCTTCAAGGCCTTCGGGACGCCGTGGACCAGTCCTTGAAAGACGGCTATGTCGGCCTCTTCGCGACGGGCGATATGACCTGGGAATTTGGCGGTGAAAAAAACCTGCCGAAACTGATGGAATACGAATGCGGCCTGGAGCAGATGTTCCGCAAGCTTCCGCATTTAAGTGGAATCTGCCAATACCACATCGATACGCTGCCGCTCGACATCATCGGGCAATCGCTTTACGTCCATAAGTCGGTGTATATCAACCACTCCCTTCAGCGGATCAGCCCCTACTACATGCAGCCCGAAGCGCTCGTCTCCTTCAAGCAAAGACCCATCCCTAAAAGCGAAATTGAGCACCTCCTCCGCGAGTCCGCTGCAAAAAATTAACGTCCAGTGCTGTATTGCCGGCGGCGGTCCTGCCGGCATGATGCTCGGCTATATGCTCGCGCGCGCCGGGGTGAAGGTGGTTGTGCTCGAGAAGCATGCCGACTTCCTGCGCGACTTCCGCGGTGACACGATCCATCCTTCCACTATGGAAGTCCTCGCCGAGCTGGGCCTTCTGGAAGATTTCTTAAAACGTCCGCATGAAGAAGCGAGACAGTTACGGGGCTGGGTAGGCGAGCAGGAAATTGTTGTTGCGGATTTCAGCCATCTTCCTGTCCGGTGTCCGTACATTGCCTTTATCCCCCAGTGGGATTTCCTCGACTTTCTGCATGACCACGCGAAACTATTTCCAAACTTTCAGTTGATCCTGCAGGCCGAGGTCACAGATTTACTTAGAGAAGGCGGCCGAGTTTCCGGCGTCAAGGCGCAAACGCCGCAGGGTTTACTTGAGATCCGCGCGGATCTTGTCGTGGGTGCTGACGGTCGACATTCCGTGGTGCGTGAAAAGGCCGGGCTTCCCGTCATGAACCTGGGCGCGCCCATCGATGTGCTCTGGATGAAGCTGACGCGCGCCCCCAGCGATCCCGATAAGTTCTTTGGCCGTTTCGATCGCGGCAACGTCATCGCCATGCTCAACCGTAAAACATACTGGCAATGCGCTTTTGTCATCGGCAAAGGACAGTTTGAGGCTATCCAGGCGAAAGGGCTGGAAGCCTTTCGCGATACGATGATCCAAAGCCTGCCCTTTCTCAAAGATCGAATGCATAAACTCACGACCTGGGACGATATCAAGCTCCTGACCGTTCGAGTAGATCGCTTGAAAGAATGGTCGCGGCCCGGTGTCCTTTGCATTGGCGATTCCGCGCATGCGATGTCTCCGGTAGGCGGTGTCGGTATCAATCTGGCTATTCAAGATGCGGTGGCCACGGCGAATCTTCTCACCGTAGCCCTCAAAGGAAACGCGCTGACGTACGAAAAGCTGAAACAGGTTCAGAAGCGCCGTGAGTGGCCTACGCAAGTCATACAGGCGATGCAGGTCTTTGTTCAGAACAACATCTTTCGCAGTGCCCTTGCCGTCGGTGGTTGGAATTCTTTGCCTTGGCCGCTTCGAATCGCGCGCGCGTTCCCTGTCCTGACGCGCCTTCCGGGCCGCTTGGTCGGGATGGGTGTGCGGCCTGAACATGTCGAGGCCCAGGAACATTAGGTAAACTACTGCCCGAATGAAACTGACACAACTCTTCGAGAATAACCGCGCCTGGTCGAAGAAGATGACGACCAATGACGCCTCCTTCTTTAAACGCTTAAGCGCTCAGCAATCGCCAAAATTTCTCTGGATCGGTTGTTCGGACAGCCGGGTCCCAGCCAATGAAATTGTGGATCTTCTCCCTGGCGAGCTCTTTGTGCACCGGAACGTGGCCAACCTCGTGGTTCATACGGACCTCAATTGCCTGTCCGTTATCCAGTACGCCGTAGACGTCCTGAAGGTGGAGCACATCATCGTTTGCGGCCATTATGGATGCGGCGGCGTGCGCACGGTCGTGGATAAGAAAGACCTGGGACTCATCACGAACTGGCTCAGGCACCTGTCGGACGTCAGCGAAAAATACGAAAAAGAGTTAAAGGCTCTGAAAAACGATGATGCCCGGGCCGATCGCCTCTGCGAATTAAACGTCATTGAGCAAGTGAACAACGTGTGCCAGTCCACGATCGTTCAAAATGCGTGGGACCAGGGCCAGAACCTGTCCATCCATGGGTGGGTCTACAGTCTCAACGACGGTCTGCTGAAAGATCTGCTTAAACAGCCCTTTTCCTCCAAGTAACAGAACCCCAAAACTGCCTCATTTTTTAACCGTTTTCTCATGCTATGTCGAACTATTTATCGACGGAGACGTGTTAATTCAAGTTAATTGTTTACTTGCCTTTCCGTTCCTCTGCTGATATCCATGGCCTGAAGAGCAGCACATAATTTATTCATTCATCCTCCGGTAGTGCCTCGAAGCAGTGTCGTAGATGGTCAACTCAAACATAGGAAACAACTACAGGGGGATACCGCCATGTCTATTCGTGATCTTGGCAAGAGGATGGATGATTACGTTTCTACAAAAGCTATTCAGATGCGCGGAGGGGGGGCCGAAGCGTATTGCAAGCTGGGTTCCCGCTACGAGGAGATGGGCTGGACCAAAGAAGCCGTAGAAGCCTATCACCGCGCGATCGATGCCGATCCAAAGCATTCACTCGCTTATGTCCGGCTTGGATCGATGGCCTGGCGAAAAGGAGAAGAGCAGAAGGCGCTGGATTTAGGAAAGAAGGCTATGTCTCTGGGTACCCAGGAACCTGTGGCGTATGCCTTTCTTGGACAGGCGATGGAAAAGAAAGGCGATGTTCAGGAGGCGACGCGCATCTATAAGGAAGCGCTGCAGCTGAAGACGCCGCAGAACGACAGTTTCCGGATCATCGGCCACCGCTTCGCATGCATGGAACAATTTGTCGAGGCTGTCCAGGCATATCGAAAGGCCATCCAGATCGATCCCGCCAAAGCCACAGCTTACGGTATGCTTCCAGCTAATCAAGCGAAATTAAAAGAGCATCCGGAGGCGGTCACCGCATTCCGTCAGGCTGTGGAAAGCAAGCCAACCTCCGCAGGCTATGCCATTTTAGGCAGCGCTTATGAAATCCTGGGCAAACTGCCTGAAGCTGTGGACGCTTATGAAATTGCGTGCGTGCGCAAAGAGCAGGAGTATGTCGTGGGTAGTAGAGTCGAACTGGATGAAAAGCCCACCAAACAAGGCATCCAGGCCCTGAAGGAAGCCATACGCACGAAGCCGCACGATCCGAGTGCTTACTATCAGCTGGGTGTCATGTACGGCGATATGAATCTCCTGCCGAATGCGATTGAAGTACTGCGTCACGCGACGCGACTAGATGCCAACAATGCAACGTATTGGCAGCTGATCGGAACGTTGTCGATGCGCGCGGAACGTTTTGAAGAGGCGTGGCAGGCGTGGCGACATGTGATTCGTTTGTCGCCGGCGGATATCACAGCGAAGAATAATTTGAGCGCCGTCTATGGGCGGCTGGGCCGTTTCAAGGAAGCCGTCACGCTCTCGGAAGAAGTCATCCGTCAGAACCCCAATGATGCCGATGCCTACAACAACAAGGGTGCTGCGCTCGTCGGTCTTCAGCAATTCCCCGAGGCTGAAAAAGCCTATCTGATGGCGATCAAGCACAATCCGGCCGATCCCGTCATCTTCTGCAATCTGGCGGAGCTGTGCAGCCTCATGTATCACTCCGATCGGTCGATCCCTTTATACAAACAGGCGATCCGGCTCGATCGTCGAAATAAGGAGGCACGCTTTGGGCTTGCGGTGTCTTATGCGAAGGCAGGCAGCTCGAAACGCGCCCAGGAACAGTTAGGAATGCTGAAGGAACTGGATAAGCAGCTGGCCGGCGATCTGGAGAGCATTATCCCGCACCTTCTTGCCCAGGCGATTCCGGGCGCTTAACGAAGGGTCGCGAGGAGTTGCTGCAGCTCCGCGCTGTGAGTGGCGGGGCTGACTTTCGGATTGATCCAGGCAATTTTCCCTGCACGATCAATCACAAAGGTCATCCTCTTGGGAACAAGCAGGCCATTAGCGCCGTAGGATTTGGCGATGGCTTTGTCTTTGTCGGAGATCAGAGCAAACGGCAGATGGTACTTCTCAATAAACTTCTTGTGAGATTCGACGGTATCGTAGCTGATGCCAAAGACGGTCACGGATAGCTTCCGGAAGGCCGCAAAATCATCACGCAGCCCGCAGGCTTCCTTCGTACACCCCGGCGTATCGTCCTTCGGATAGAAATAAAGCACGATCGTCCCTTTCCCGATGAGCGACTTGAGTTCCACCTGCGTACCATCGCTGGAAGGCGCGCTAAAGAGCGGCGCGGGATCTCCCACTTTTAATTCTGCTGCAGCTTTTGATGTTCCAAGCATGACAAACCCCCCACAGAGACTAGAGATGACAATATTTCGAAAATAAAGAGGCATGGGATGATGCTAACGATTTATCAGCGGGCAGTCCAGTGACATTTAGACGGCAGCGGCCTTCGGCAAACACCGGATATACGTGAGAGCCGTAAATATCCTGTGCGGCCCCTGGTTTAGCCAATGGGTTTCGGAACAAGCCCGCATAAGCGTTCGTAAAAAGCGGTTCCATCGCCGTGCCTTTCACAGAACTCATCCACGCCAGTTCCGCTTCGGCGCAGCGTTCCAGAGCGGCTTTGTGCTCGGCTTCGAGGCGCGCGCGGTCTTTCACCATCGCTTTGACGAACGCTCGCGTCACAGGATGCTCGAACGAGGAGCCGCGCGCGCGAATCAGTCCTGAAAGCTTCGGCGCCATAGCTTGCAGCTTCGCCGGATCGGGATGAAAGATAAGCAGCAGCCCGCAAGGCCGCAGCGAAAACGTCACGAATGCTTTCGTCGGGCTGATGGCGAGCGCAAACGGCACGCCCGCTTCGCAGAAGGGCAGGACTTGATTGCGGAAGCTTTCCTTCATGATATCCGCATAAGAACTCGTCGCCAGCTTGCGGGCATATTCAAATCCGGAGTAAGCACGATCGAGCACAACAGGAATGCATGATTTTTTCGCCGCTTGGGCGCGCGCTTTCACGACAGCCGCTGCTGGAACTCGGCCCGTAGTATTCATCGGCCCAGCTTGATAAAGGGGGAGCAGGCCTTCGCCTTCTGCCGTGCCATCGGTCTTATATTCCTGAAACTTCAAGCGCAGCGATGCGGCGATTGTTTTGTAGGCCGGCCAGCCGAGTTCTTCCACGGCGAGCGTCGAAAACTTGTCATTCAGCAGAAGTGCCGATTGAATGCCCGTCTGAACGGCGCCCGTGCCGGCGTCGGAGGGGAGGAGAATCTGAAAGTTCGGCCACAGCGCTTTGGGGACGCCCTGCCACTCAAGCGTTGCTTCTAAGATCTCTTTTTTAAGCGTGTCAGAATTGACATAGCTGCCTGAGCCGCTCTCTTTAAGTTCCCTGTCGATATAGTCCAGCAGTGTGGGCGATGTTGCGAGCGGTTTGCCATCGCGGCCAAGAAGAATGCCAATGCCGTAATTTTTCCCCAGGGGGTCCTTTTTGCAGAGGATGCCGGCAATCTGATTGGCGTCCAGGCCTGAGGCGCGGAGCTTTTCCGATTCTTTGATGACGTCTTCGCCGAAGGAAGAGGTGCTATTCATGCGGGACTGATTTTACGATAATCCGAATCGGTTCCCTATGCCCGACCCGTCGACCACTTTTGCTGTGCTTCTTGAGCGTCCCGATGCTTGTGACGCTAGGGTACTCGCCAGAGCGCTTGCGCAAGTCCGTAAGACACCCCTTCAAGATCAGCTCATGGTGGCCAAAAGTTCCTGGGGGATCATCGCCGAAAAACTTGGAGAAAATGAAGCGGGCGATCTTGCCGCTGGATTGAAAAGTGCCGGGCTCTCCGTGGTGGTTTTCCCTGCGGCGGAGCTCGCTGTACTTCCCGCCGCTGATGGGGTGCGTGATTTTCAAAGCCTTACCGCCGCCCTCCCGGATATCGTTGCCGCCGCTGCCATCAAAATTACGACGACAACCACGCAGACCGTCAAAGAAGGCCCAAACGCGGCGGCGAAGATCGCCAGCGTCGGACTTTTCATGGCCACGGGAATTCCGATCCGCATTGGCGGCAAGGAGAAAGAGGTCACGAAGACGAAACAGGGATCCGAACTGGTGTTCTATCTTGACCTCTATTCCATGGCGGCGCGCAAACGGCTGCGTGTCAATGCCGGAGACTTCAATTACTCCTATCTCAAAGAGCGGAAGACCTATCAGGTCATGGGGAATTTCAAACTGCTCCTCGGCGATGTCATCGCCAAAGCGCCTGACGCCTGGAAAAACCAGGGAACACGTATTCTGATGAGCGGTCAACCCCTTGTGACGATGGGATATGCGTCGCTGGTGGATTTTGAACGGGAATCGCGGTGGCTGCTGAGTCTGCGGGAGAAGAGCGGAAAAGTTTAGATGTGTTCGAAACGAAGGCCCAGCACCCAGTGCGATTCCTTCTGCTGGTAAAACTGCCCGAACGACATGCCACCCGTGCCGTACTCCGCGTAAAGCGCCAGACGCCGTGAGGCCTCCGGGGTTTTCGCGAACCGGAAGCCCAGCTGCGAATTGAAGATGGGGTTCCAGCCGATGCGCTCCCAGGATTGATAGTCATTGGCCCAATACATCTGCGTGCGTCGCGCCCACCATGGCGATGACCATTCAAATCCCGATTGCAGCATCTTCCGTCCAAGGGGTGTACTGACGTTGCGCATCGTGTATTGATAGCCGGCATAGAGCCGAAGCGCGTCCATCGCATCAAAGGAAATCAGGGTCTTAAAAGCGTCAAACGTATATTTTTCGGGTGTGACATCATGGCGCTTGATGTAGTCATCGCCCAGATGTGAGCTTTGATGGTAAGGAAGCAGCCGCAGGGACCATTTCTTGACGCGAAGATCGACGGGCATATTCGCGCTGAAATCGATGGCCTGCAGATCTTTTTCTCTAGCCACTAAATCAAAACGTGCAAACATCCCGCCGGCAATACTCCACTGCACATAGGAATCCTGCCAAGGAAGCGTCCAGCGATAAAGTCCAAAATAATCACCTGCTGTGATTTCGCCAAGACTCTGTCCGCCAACGGGCATGACCAGTCGTAGGGCGAGTTGTATCTCGCGCGGGTCGACGAGGAGCGGCTCAAAAACTTCTTTGGCATTGGCAAATAAGCCTGCTTCCGAAGTGATCGTTTTGGCAATGGAGGGAACAGCGAGGGCTAGAACCAACACGAAGACGGTCTGAAAGCTAATTTTTAAGCGCATGGCGGGAACAATTTATAAGTTTCATTCGATTTTTGTCCATATTTCGATATGGTAAGCTTTGATGGTTTCCGCCATGACCAGGATCAAGATTCTTTTCATCGATGATGACGCCGCCATCCAAGTGCTTGCCACGGCGATGATGAACGCCGGCACCTTTGAAGTCTTTTCTGCCAAGCAAACGTCTGAAGCTGAGAAAATCCTGACTCAGAAGATGATCGACGTGATCGTCTGCGATGTCATGATGCCGGAAGAAGACGGCCTCCAATATGTCACGCGACTGAGGAAAAGCGGCAATAAAACGCCGATCCTCATGCTCAGCGCCGTGTCCGATCCCGTCATCATGCGCCAGGCGCTCAACGCCGGCGTCACCGATTATCTGGTCAAGCCTTTTGATATTCATGCTCTCCAAAAAAAGCTGCTGGCCATGTCAGGACGCAAACCCGCCCAACCAAAACCTTCAGGCATGTTCGGCTGGCTGAAGCGCTCACACTAAAAAATTATCTGGCGGCGGCGCTTCAACGCACAAACGCTCTCCGTTCAGTTTTAGAAATTCAATTTTCCAGGCGTGCAGCATGAGTCTCGAGGCGCCGCCCACGGGCCGTTCTTTGCCGTAAACCCTGTCTCCCAAAACCGGATGTCCAATGGAATACAAGTGCACGCGAATCTGATGTCTCCTCCCCGTGTGAGGCGAAACTTCCAGCAGGGTCGCTGTCGATGACGACTTTTTGACACGGTAGTCCGTGCGCGATGGTTTGCCCTGCACGTGAACACCCATGCGGCCAGAACCGTACTCGCGCAGAGGCGCTGCGACCTGCCCGTCCTTTTCCACGCAGCCCTGGACGCACACGAGGTACGTTTTCTTCACGGCACGAAGTTCAAATTGCTGATTCAGGTCTCGATGCGTGCGTGCATCTTTGGCGAAGAGGATGACGCCGCTCGCGCCGCGATCCAGCCGGTGGACGACATAGACTCTTCTGCCCAGGTGCCTTTCGAGTTCTTTGGCGAGCGGCACTTCCTCTTTGCCGCCGCGCCCGGGGATCACGATTTGTCCGGTGGGTTTGTTCAGTGCGACCAGATGCTTGTCTTCGTAGAGGATGTCGATAGCCATAGTGCAAGAATTTGTAACATAAATGCCGTAACCATGGTGGCTCCAAGCGGCATTCCTGATCTCGACGAAGAACCTCCCAAACAGCGGCCCGTTGGGCTGATGGCCGGGATCATTACCTTTCTTTTGTTATTAGTGATCGGCGTCTGGATCACGAAGGAAAAGAAATACGACAAAGTCCGCCAGGACATGCTGGCTGCCATGGATAAAGAGTTGACCACGGATGAAGCGGCGATGAAAACTCAGCGGGAAAAACTCAGCGAGCTCAGCCGGCAGGTGGAAGAGATGAGAGCGAGTATTGAGATGGGTCAGCACCGTGACGGGAAAGCGGCGGTGGCGAGATTCAATAAGCTCGCCGCAGAGCAGCGCGCGGAGCGACAAAAGTTTACGCAGATGGCCGAAGAGTACAACAAGAAAGTCGCCGAGTTCCGAAAAATCGAACAATAGCCAGACCTTCCTTACTTCTTACCCCACGTCTTCTCAATAAACGTTTGTCGTCCGGAACCGACTTTGTACGCGTTATAGCGTAATGGGTTTTTCTTGTGGTAGTCCTGATGGTATTCCTCGGCAGGATAGAACTGGGTGGCAGACTCAATGGTGGTCACGATCGGATCTTTGAATTTTCCGGACTTGGCCAGCTTGTCTTTGGACGCCTGTGCGAGCCGCTTCTGCTCATCGTTGTGGACAAAGATCGCGGTACGGTATTGCGTGCCGTGATCGGCGAACTGGGCGTCTTCGGTGGTAGGATCCACATTGCGCCAGAAGACTTCCAAAAGCTCTGCGTAGGAGATCTGGCTGGGATCATAGAGCACTTCTACGGCTTCCGCATGCCCCGTGCTTCCTGAAGACACTTCTTCGTAGGTCGGATTATCTTTCGTGCCTCCGATGTAGCCGGATCTTACGGAATGCACGCCTTTGAGCTGTTCAAACGGCGGCTCCATGCACCAGAAGCAGCCGCCTGCGAAAATAGCGGCTGCGGATTTTTCCTGCGCTTTAGCATCAGCCATCGTTGTCACCCCTGCAAGCAAGATCAGTAGTGCGGCGTTCATCAATAACCGTATTCTAGCACGGCAGGTTCCCGGCATTTATTCCGAGAGTTCCTTGGTGTCTGGGGACTGTTCGGCGGGGGTTTCGTTTTGAAAAGCAAGCGACTTACTCATCCGGCCGAGAATCTTCGAAAGCCAGGCGCGCACGGCGGCCTTGGTATCGGAAGGCAGAGTTTTACCAGGCGTAAATTCTGGGCCCGGGATTTCAAAGGACCAGCGCCAGTTGCCCAGGTACTTCACTTTGATCAAGCCAGGTTTCGTGATCCAGGGATTGCTGGTGAATGCAGGCCAGATCTCAACCAGTGGGTCGCTGGCTTCTCGGATAGAGGCTGCTGTCGCTTCTCCTACCATGGCGCCCATCGGCAGCTGGCGTTTGCCGGCGAGTATGGAATCCACAAGTCGGCGGGTCTGTTCTCGCGTCAGGCGGTCGCGAATCATACGGGACACGGAGAGTTGTAAGGTGGAACCAGGCAGGCGGGCGAGTTCGAGCGCATGGGCCCTGGTGTATGTTCGCCGGCGAACATCTTCCTTGATGGCCTCCGGCAATCGCATTAAGGACAGCGACTGGGTAATATAGACGCGACTCTTGCCGGTCACTTGAGCGATGCGCTCATGAGTCCAGTACATCGGGTCGACCATGTTGAGTTGTGCAAACCCCTCCGATTCTTCCAGCGGATTGAGATCCTCCCTCTGCAGGTTCTCGATAAGACCTTTGGCCGCTACTTCGCCTTCACTGACCACCGAAATCACACGGGCTTCAATGGTTTCCCAGTTCAGGAGCTTCGCCGCTCGGAAGCGCCGCTCGCCCGATACGAGTTCGTAGCCGGGGTCTTCGCGGTTGCCTGCCATCGGCAGAAGGCGCCGGACCGTGATCGGCTGGATGAGGCCTTCCTGCCTCAATGATTCGGCAAGCTTCCATAAATTTTCTTCGTCAAAATATTTTCGCGCCTGATGGGGCGAGGGCTTGATCAATTTCAGGGGGACCTGCTGTAGTTGGGATTCCGCGGTAGGGCTGGTGGGCGTCGGGGTATCGGAAAAAGCTTCAGTCATATTCTATCCAGTCGAGTGAGTGTGACCCCGTGGAACAATACTACCTCAAATGGCAGACGTTGGCAACTTTGGAGTTAGAGGTCGGACGAAGCTTCGTCGGAGGGGGCGGAGGCAACGTCTTGAGGCACGGCGGGCGATTCGGGAATTTTGTGTTTCACGAGTTCAGCGGAGACGTGTCCGATGAAAATTTCAGAGCGCATGAGCACCGGCATGCGCCGCTCATCGGCGGTCAGCCAGACTTCCATCTTTTTGCCCTTCGTAATGAAAATGCCGTGCTCTCTCAAAACGGGTTCGACGCGATAGCACAGGAATTTTCCGGCTTTCACTTTGACCTTTTCCAGCTTTTTCACCTTCACGAGGAGAGGAAAGGTCTTTTCTCCGGAATGCACGTCGAGGGTGAAGGATTTGCCGACTTCTAAAGGAAGCGTGCGGATGTAGTAGAGGCTGGAGAGAACGTCCAGGACGTCGGCAGAAACTTCGCCCGAGACTTCTTTCACGCTGTTGTTTTTATCGCGGCGAATTTTTGTCCTTTTGAACGTATGGTTTACATAATTGAGCTCGACCTTTTCGTCGACGCTGTACTTTCCTTCCTGGATATCTTTAATGTACCCAAACGAGCGAGGCCGCTCGACGTCCATCCAAGCTTCATTGCGATCTCTTACTTTGTAGAACGTATCAACGAACTTCGTTGATCTTGCCTCGGACAGAATGTGATAAGCCTTTTGATCGCCTATTTGAACGATCGAGGAAATGCCGAGCGTCGCGTAGCCGCCCGTAATCTTGCCGTAACGAATTTTAAACGTGAAATCTTCCCCTTCGCGGAAAGCCGGCTTAAATTCTGCTCCTGCCACAGCGGCGGCCAGCCCCACAACCCCGATTCCGAAAAGCATCTTTTTCATCTTGCTCAAATGTAGGGGAAGTAGAAAATCGGCGCAAGAAGCCATTTGAGGATATTTTCAGTTTAAGACGTATTAACAATCAGTTGAGAAATGGATCTAGAAATAGATGTGTTTCAGCTTAGGCGTCAATATAAAAATGGTGCTTAAGACCCTTTTTCGTGGGAACGCTCTTTCGCGGCCCTATATATTGCATTCTTTGTCGGATAGCGGTTTAATATTAGCGGGAGGTACACCTCATGTCTGAGCATGCTTCGACAGTCCTCACGCCGCAACCAGCCGCGCCAAGCCCAGAACCACGCGTAAAAAAACACACAGCTTCTTCGGGGAGGGAATTTCTGTTTGATTCCATCACCACGGAGAGGATCGACACAGAGAATACTGATGCATCCCCCTGGAGTACTTTTTTTACGGGGCTTCTCTGGGTGGGTTATTCCATCGCGATTGCCGTAGCGATGATCCTGGTGTGGTCCGCAGCACGCGAACTTCTGCGCTAGCTTGTCGTCGGTGACGTGAATATTTCGTAAGCCATTGCATCTAAGTTTATGAGGTCAACTCATAAAGGAGGATGTACTATGGCTGAAGTTCTTGAAGGTGATTACCGGGGCAGCGCGATGTTGATCATTCGCAACGCTCCAGAAGACAAATTCCCGTTTCAGTTCGGCGTTAAAAAAGCCCGGCTGATCCTCGAACACGTCGAAGACATTAAGAAGTTCGTTCAAAAATACTCACACTAAGAAGGAGCCGTGCCGAAGGGGGAGAAAGAGACGCCTCTTATCCCCCTTTCGCTTTTTATGGCGTATTGGTTAATGAAGTCAGAGCCAGATGTTTTTTCCGTTGAAGATCTGCGGCGTAAGCAGATCTCCGGCTGGGACGGTGTGCGTAATTATCAGGCTCGCAAAAATCTCAGAGCTATGAAAAAAGGCGATCTCGCGTTCTTTTACCACTCGAGCGTGAATCCGCCTTCACTCGCAGGGATGATGGAAATAGTACGCGAGGCTTATCCGGACGCGACCTCCGCAGAAGGCCGCTGGGATCAAGTGGACGTCAAACACCTGAAAACCTTTGGCCGTCCTGTCTCCGTCGAGGAGATCAAGCGCGTCTCTTCTCTGCGCGACATGGTCCTGCTGAAAAACACCCGCCTCTCGGTGCAGCCCGTGACGGCAGCGCAGTGGGAAATTCTCTTGAGGCTTGCGGACGCATGAGAGCTTTCGTTCTGTTGTCTTTGGCCCTGGTTTTCTCTCTCGCCACAGCCAGCGCTGAATGCACTTACTTTCGTACGTCGGCTAAACTTCAAAAATGCACGGCGGCGGATTTGAAAACTCAGCAGGAGAAAAATCCTTATGACGAGCCCGGAGAGTTGCCAGACTTGCCTTCCTCCGAGGGAAAAGTGCTGGCGCGCCTCGTCTGTTCCTGTCAGTATGTGCTGAAAGGTGCCGGTCTTCTTTGCGACAGCGATCAAACGGTGGAGCACTCTGTGATCATGGGAGGGGAAGCCCTTCCAGAAATCTGTCGTCAGGCTAAGCAGCAGTGCAAAGAGATTTGTCCGAAAAGTATTCCCTAGGGCAATCCATTTTTTCGTCGGAAAATTAGTGTTGACAGATTCTTTGTCGTCGGTATAGAATGATCCCGCTTCAAAAAATTCCGAAATTACTGACGGGGGGTGACAACAACATGGCAGAAAAAGTGGCGAAAGCTGGCGTAAAACGGCAGGACGGGTATCTGTATTTCATCGACAAGCAGGGTGATGTCTCCCGCGCGAAGATGGCACGTGGCGGAAAAAAGGGCGGCAAGCCGGAGAAAGTGCAAAAAGTTGGCGTAAAGAAAGCTCCTGGTTATCTCTACTTCTTGGACAAAGCGGGTGATGTTTCTCGCGCCAAGATGAAAAGAAGATAATAGATTCAACTTCTCGTCTTACACAGAGCCCCTTTCCTTCGTCTGGTCGTCACAGGCCGAGGAAAGGGGTTTCTGCATCTGATCAACTCAGAACTCAGGGCTCAGAACTCAGAGATCTCTCTGAGCTCTGAGCTGATTTCTTAATTACAATCCACCTCATGGATTCTTTCGCCAAAGACACCGACGGCTTCATGGCCCGCCACTTCGATCGAAAGATCTCAGGCGCGATCAGCCGCTTCCTTATTACTACGCCGATTACCCCGAACCAGATCACGATTTTCGTTACCCTTCTTGGCATCGTCGCTGCTTGGCATTTCGCGCAACCCGGCTATACGTTCAAGCTTTACGCTTCGTTTCTCTTCCTCTTCTCCTCGATTCTGGATGGCTGTGATGGCGAAGTGGCCCGCGCCAAACACATGACGTCCAAATTGGGCGGTTGGCTGGACCTTTGGGGAGACAACGTGGTTCACATCGCCGTGTTTTATGGACTTGGCATCGGTCTTTATCGCGATACGGGAAACCCGGACTATAAAAAGCTTGGATCGCTCGCCGTTTTGGGGACGCTTCTTTCAGCGACACTCGCCAGCTATCAAACCTGGCGAAAAGGTCAGAGCGGCTTTACTTCGGTAGACGGCGATGCACAGAAGGCTGTCCCCATGCCGCCTTGGCGGCAGATGCTCGTTCGGGCCAGCGATGCTCTCGCAAGACGCGATTTTATTTATGGTGTGGTGGTCCTTGCGGCCGTCGGTCAATTGCAGTGGTTCTTGTGGCCCTGTGCGCTCGGGTCGATGGTGTATGCCGGTATCCTTGGAGTGTTATGCCTCTCCACGCGCCCCTAGGCGTTGCGTTTCTTGTTTCGCTGCGAGCGATCTATTTCAAGCTCGTGGGCGAACCCGCGAGCGGCGGTCATCGCTTCATGAATATCATCCGTGTCCTGGGCGTTCTCATCGGAATTAGTCTGGTGACGCTCATCATTCGCGAAGTGGGATGGGATGAAGTGAAGCACTCGCTGGGCATGATGGGCTGGGGATACATCCTCGTGATCATCTACCCTTTCACTTGGAACTTCATGAACACGCTGGGTTGGCGGATGGCCCTGCACAAACAGTTCGCGAACCAGCCCATCTTGCGCATGATGCAAATTCGTCTTTCCGGGGAAGCCTTCAATTCCCTTCTTCCCTCGGGCTACATCGGCGGTGAACCTCTGAAAGCCAAACTCCTCTCCCAATGGATTCCCATGCGGGAGGCTGTCTCTTCCGTTTTGATTGGGAAAGCCGCGCAAAGTATCGGGCTGGCGTTTTTTGTGGGCCTCGGGCTGACGATGGGCGCCCGACGAGGTCAAGTGGCGATGCATCCTAAAACGCTGATCGCGCTTCTAGGACTCAGCATTGGAATCTTCATCTTTACGATGCTGCTGACGAAACGATCCTTCAGCCGTGCCGGAGCGTGGCTGCACCGCATGACAGGGCACCCCTGGTTAAAAAAGCAGGAAGAAAAACTCAACGCTCTGGATGACTCGATTGGCGCCTTTTATCAGGAGTGTAAGCCGAGATTTCTGGGAAGCTTGCTTTGGCATTGCGCGGGCTGGATTGCCGGTGCATTGGAAGTGTCGATCATTTTTACACTCATTGGGCATTCGGTAAGCTGGAAGGAAGCCTGGTTCATTGGCGCAATGGCGCAGCTGGCGGCCGTGATTGGCCTTTTTGCTCCCGCGGGCATCGGTTTGTATGAAGGGGGGCACTACCTGGCAGCGGCGGCACTCGGGCTCCCTCCCGCCTTAGGCGTTTCGGTCGCCCTTATCCGGCGCGTGAGAGAAATCGTCTGGAACTGTGGCGGCCTCTGGATCTTCTGGCGATTATCGAAAAATAAAACCGAAACGACTCAGCTTTAAACGGCCTTTTGTGTGCCTCAGGCGGACTGCAGCAGCATCAGGCGGCCTTTCTTCATTTCTTTCACATCATACCGGCCG
>JANLWZ010000235.1:0-1551 GCA_031364865.1 Elusimicrobiota bacterium | reverse complement strand
CGGGATGCGCCGGTGCAGCAGTTCGTCATGGCGACGCCTCATGCCAAAAAGTTTTCGCGGATGTTTTTTGAGCTCGTGGCGGAATCCATGCCGCATTACGTCAAAGAGGGAAAAAGTTATCTCACCATCGCCATTGGCTGTACCGGCGGCCACCACCGCTCCGTCGTGATGTCAGAGGCGCTTGCCGTATTTCTCGCCAAGCGCGGCGTTAAAGTCCGCATCCACCACCGGGACATCGAGCGATGATTTCCGTGATCGTGATTACCCATGGCCAATTTGGCCAGGAGCTCGTACGCACCGCGCAGGATCTTACAGGGCGACAGGAGAACCTCACCGCACTGGCAGTGACCTCCGATATGGGACCTGGAGATCTGGCGACTCTCTTGATGGCCACTCTGGAAAAACTTCCTTCGCAGAAGGGGGCGCTGATCCTGGTCGACATGCTTGGCGGGACGCCATGCAATACAGCGCTGCTTAAGACAAAAGACCGTCCCGTCGAAGTCCTTACCGGTGTCAATCTCTATATGGTGCTCTCCAGCATCAACAACAGGGAAAAGATGGATTTGAAAGCTCTTGCGGTCAAAGTGACGGAAGACGGCAAGCGGGCTATCGTTTCCGCGAAAGACCTTCTGATGAAGAAACTAAGCTGATGGCCGTTGAACTCCTCCGTATCGATGACCGCCTCATTCATGGCCAAGTGGTGGAGGGCTGGCTGAAGGCTATCCGTGTGCACCGGATCGTGGTCGCCTCTGACGCCATTGATGCCGATGAGACCCAGAAAGCTCTGTGGATGCTCGCCGTGCCATCGGGTGTGGAGCTGTCCTGTCTTTCTATCCAGGAAGCAGCGGTGGAGTGGAAAGAAGGTCGTTGGAATCGAGAAAAGGTCCTGGTCCTTGTGTCTACGCCGGAGGAAGCTTTGGCGCTGTATCAACATGGGGCTCCGATCCAATCGGTCAATCTCGGAGGTCTTCATTTTCGTCAGGGCCGCGTCCAGATTTTAAAAGGGATCAGTCTGGATGATGCCGATGTCCGCGCGCTCCGCTCGCTGGCGGAAAAAAAAGTCGTGCTCGAAGCACGTGCTCTGCCGCTGGATGAGCCGGTCAACATGGCTGAGTACCTGACGCGCTGGCAGGAAGAACGCGATGCGTTCCGGGAGCAACCGCGATGAATAAAGTCCATTTCATGCTGGGTGTTCACAACCACCAGCCTATCGGCAATTTTGATTTCGTTTTTGAAAAAGCGTATACGCGATCCTATCTGCCGTTCCTGGAAGTCATGGAGAAGCATCCTTCCATTCATTGGAATATACACTCCCCGGGCATTCTCTGGGAGTGGCTGGAAAAAAATCATCCCGATTACGTGGACCGCATCGCGGCGCAGGTGAAGGAAGGCCGTCTGGAGATTCTCACCGGCGGTTATTACGAGCCGATCCTGGCCGCTCTTCCGGATGCGGACAAAGCGGGCCAGATCCAGAAACTGTCGCGCTATATACAGAACCGATTTAAAGTAAAACCGAACGGGATGTGGCTGGCCGAGCGCGTCTGGGAGCCG